>NZ_JASCPT010000041.1:0-41137 GCF_029959775.1 Pseudomonas sp. PS01270
GCAGGGCGAACCGCTTTTCATGTGGCAGCGAGCCTGCTCGCGAAATGGCTGTTTTAAGGCAGCATTGATGGCGGCTGGCATGGCCCCTTCGCGAGCAGGCTCGCTCCCACATTGGGTTTCGTCATATATGAAACTGATCTAACAGAGTTGCGTTAGATGCTATCGGGAGATAAGCGAATCCATTTAAGGCTTGCCTGCTTACGCGCATCCAATGCATTCGAAGAATATTTTCGATGCTGTTAATGCATATCGCGCTGCAAACCGCACACGCCCTCGCTTAGGTCATATAGATATAAAAATGTGCATTTATAGTATTTAAGTGAAGGTATGCATCCAGCCTACTTTCGGCTCCTCAGCGATCAAGGAGCCGCACCCATGAACCTTCCTTTCAAACGAATCATCAGCCTGCTGGCCGCCCCGGCGCTTGCAGGCTTTCTTGCGCTTGGCGCCCAAGCCGAAGAACTCAAGGAAATCCGCATCGCCGTGCCTGACCTCAGCGCCGGCACTCAACACAGCGGCGGCGGCATCGTCGATGTGCTGCGCGATCAGCAGATCTTCGAAAAGGCCTTCGCCGAGCAGGGCATCAAGATCCAGTGGAGTTTCTTCAAGGGCGCCGGGCCGGTGATCAATGAGGCGTTTGCCAATGGGCAGGTCGATCTGGCCTATCTTGGCGATCTGGCCGCGATCATCGGCAAATCCAATGGTCTGGACACGCGCCTGCTCAGCGCCACGGCGCGTGGCGTGAAGCAATACCTCGGCGTGGTGCCCGGCTCGGGAATCAAGACCCTGCAGGATCTCAAGGGCAAACGCGTGGCGATCTTTCGCGGGACGGCGACGCAGCTGTCGTTCGATGCGGCGCTGGCCAGTCAGGGCCTGAGCGAGAAGGATCTGAAGGTGATCAATCTGGATTTCAACGCGGCGGTCTCGGCGCTCGCGGCCAAGCAGATTGATGCCTCGTGGGGCAGCTCCGCGCTGAGTGCGTTGCAAGCCAAAGGCCTGGCGGAGTTGCCGCTCAACACCAAGGACCTTGGCGGCGCTGGCAGCGTGCAGGCGGTGTTGCTGGGTAATGGCAAGTTTGTCGACGCCCATCCAGAGGTCATTGCGAAACTGCTCAAGGCGCAGCAGCAAGCGGTCGAGTGGCTGACTCAGGACAGCAACAAGGATGCCTATGTGCAGCTGGTATCAGGGCTGGCCAGTTATCCGCCGGTGATTCTGGCTCAGGATCTGAAGGACCAGAATCTCAGCGAGATTTTCCCGTCGACACTGGATCCGGTGTTCTTGAGCGGCCTGCAAGACAAGGTCGACCTGGCGGCGCAGCAGAAGCTGATCCGCAAGCCGTTCAAGGTCAGCGATTGGGTGGCGCCAGAGCTTTCTGCAGCCAGGCTTTAGCTTCCAGATCGTTCCCACGCAGAGCGTGGGAACGATCTGCGTGTGTCACGAAGGGGTTTCAGACAGCGACGCTGACGTCCTGCCGATCCACCGCGACCAACGTCTCGATCATTGCCCTCGCCGCCGGCGACAACCGAAACCCGGTGCGGCTGACGATGCCGCAACGGGCGTTCATGCTTTCGAGGTTCTGCGGCAGGTTGCGCCAATGCAGCAGCACCAGCGAACCCTTGGCGACATCCTCAATAAACGCCTCCTCCGTGCCGACGCCGATCGCGTTGGATTGCAGTACCACTTTGACCAGCGCCGGAAAGTGCTCGGTCTCGATGGTCGGTGAGAAATCGATGCGCCCGCTGAGGTTCGCCAGCAGCTTGCGAATGCCTGGCGGGATCAGGGTGGCGGCCAGGGGAAAGTCGAACATGTCGTTGGTCGACAGGCTTTCCTTGGCCAGCAACGGATGCCCCGGCCGGCAGAAAAACACCCCGCGCTTGGGCGTCAGCGGTTGCGTCTGGAAATTAGGGTCGGACTCGAAATGGCGGATATCGGCGATGAAGAATTCGATCTCTTCGCGGCTCAGCGCGCGGCTGAGTTTTTCCCAGTTATCCACCTGAAAACAGGTGCGCACTTTCGGATGCGCATTGATGAACTGCGCCACCGCATCGGGCACCAGTTTCACCGCTGGCGCCGGCCCGCAACCAAAATGCACTTCGCCGGCGTCGAGCTTGGTCATTTGCGTCACTTCAGCGCTGAGCAACGCTGCGCCCTGCACCAGGCTCAAGGCATGTTGAAGCACCACCTGGCCCTCGGGCGTCGGACGCAGATCCTTGTTGCCGCGATCGACCAGCACGCAACCGAACTCCTGCTCCAGCCCCTGAATGCTGCGGCTGAACGCCGGTTGAGTGATGCCCATGGCGTCTGCCGCACGGACAAAACTGCGGTGTTCGTTGAGGGCGATGAAGTAGCGCAACTGGCGAAGATCCATATGCTTTTCCGGCATCCTAAAAATAGCTCGAAGGCATTTGCGACGAGGGTTGCTTGAGGTTTTAAATGCAAGCTCTTATTCCGTCAACGAAGCATATGAATATCTATTAGATGTAATTGGAATATAGATAGAGCGTTGTTTCGCTGCCGCCAAAACCGCAAACCGTCGATGAGGGTCTTCCAATGAGCAATGCCGCACTCGCCGTAAAACCCGTTTCTCACGCGCTGGAAATTCACCCGGTAGCCGGTCGTATCGGTGCCGAAATCCGTGGCGTGCATCTGTCCGGTGAGCTGGACGCCGCCACTGTCGAAGCCATCCAGCAAGCCTTGGTCGAATACAAAGTGCTGTTCTTCCGCGAGCAGACGCAACTCGACGATCAGCGTCAGGAAGCCTTCGCCCATCTGCTTGGCGAACCGGTGGCGCACCCGACCGTGCCATCGCGCGAAGGCACCCGTTACCTGCTCGAGCTGGACGGCGCCGAAGGTCAGCGCGCCAACTCCTGGCACACCGACGTGACTTTCGTCGACGCTTACCCGAAAGCCTCGATCCTGCGCTCGGTGGTCGCCCCGGCCTTCGGCGGCGATACGCTGTGGGCCAACACCGCGACCGCTTACAGCGGTTTGCCGAGCGAGCTGCGTGAGCTGGCCGACAAACTGACCGCCGTGCACAGCAACGAATACGACTACGCCGGGGCGAAGCCGGACGTATCGGCAGAGAAGCTGGAGCGCTACCGCAAAGTCTTCACCTCGACCGTTTACGAAACCGAGCATCCGGTGGTGCGCGTGCACCCGATCAGCGGCGAGAAGAGCTTGCTGCTGGGGCATTTCGTCAAACGCATCAAAGGTTATTCACAGGCCGATTCGGCGCACCTGTTCGGCTTGCTGCAGAGCCATGTGATCCGCCAGGAAAACACCGTGCGCTGGCGCTGGCAGGCTGGAGATGTGGCGATCTGGGACAACCGCTCGACGCAGCATTACGCGATTGATGATTACGGCACCCAGGATCGCGTGGTGCGCCGGGTGACGCTCAAGGGCGAAGTGCCGGTGGGGGTGAGTGGGCAGCGGAGTCTGACCATTAAGGGCGCGGATATCGTCGGCGTCTGATTGGCCTCTTCGCGAGCTGGCTCGCTCCCACATTGATCGTTCCCACGCTCTGCGTGGGAATGCCTCAACGGACGCTCTGCGTCCGGTTTTGGGACGCGGAGCGTCCCGGGCTGCATTCCCACGCGGAGCGTGGGAACGATCATTTGATCACAGCTACCACACACCAATCTGAACAACCTTGTCGGTTTCCGGTTCGCCATAACGAAACCGCTGCCCGCGCAAATCGATCTCCGGATGGCTGATCGTCGTCCGCCGCTTCAGTGCGCGTACCCATTCAAACAGATACCCCGCATGCTCCTCGCGCACCGCCGCGTACGCCGGGTCCTCACCCAGATCATTCAGCTCCTGCGGATCATTCAACAGATCAAACAACTGCGGTCTAAACCCGTCGTACGCCAGGTATTTCCAGCGCTCGCTGCGCACCATGGTCATGCGGCACCGGTCGATCGGCTGGCCGAGGCGTTTCCGCGCCGGGGCCTGGAAGGCGTAGTCGTATTCGCTGATCGCATAGCGGCGCCAATCGGGATATTCCCCGTGCAGCAACGGGATCAAGGAACGCCCTTCCAGCCGGTGTTCCGCGCCCGCTAATCCCAACGCTTGAAGAAACGTCGGCAGCGCATCGATGGTTTCCGCCAGCCGCTCATCGACAGTGCCGCGAGTGACATCCGCCGCCGCCCGAGGGTCGCGCACGATCAACGGCACGCCCACCGCCTGCTCGAGCAAAAACTCCTTCTCACCGAGCCAATGATCGCCAAGGAAATCGCCGTGATCGCTGGTGAACACGATCAACGTGTCATCCCAGCGCCCGTTGCTCTGCAGAAAATCGAACAGCCGCCCCAACTGATCATCCACTTGCTTGATCAGGCCCATGTAGGTGGGGATTACATTCAATCGTACTGAGTCGCGGGAGAAGTTGAGGCTTTCCTCATGCTGGCGAAAGGCAATGTATACGGGGTGTTTGCTGGCTACGGAGGGCGTCGCGCGGACCGGATGAAGAATCGATTTCGTACTGTACAAGGCGTGGTATGGCGCCGGTACGATATAAGGCCAATGTGGTTTGATGTACGAGAGGTGTAAACACCAGGATTTCTCGCCTTGCTCGGTGATGAAGTCGATGGCGCGATTTGTAGTGTAGACAGTCTCTGAGTGTTGCTCGGGAATTCGTGCTGGCAAATTCGCATGACGCATTTTCCAGCCGCTGAGGATTTCACCGTTCTCGCCTTCGGCGGCATTCGCCCAGTCGTGCCAGGGATTCTTGCCATCGAAGCCCTGCGCGCGCAGGTATTGGGTATAGGGCGCGGATTCGCGCTTGTCGTCGAATGACGGATCGTCGGGGTAGATACCGTCGTGGCGCAGGTACGGTTCGAAGCCGACCTCATTGAGCAACTCGGCTTGCGCGCTTTGCGGGTTGATCGCCAGACGCTGCAAGGCGTCGACGTTGGCCGTCGCATGGGTCTTGCCGACCAGCGCAGTGCGGATGCCGTGGGGTCGCAGGTAATCGCCGATCGTCAATTCATCCAGCGGCAACGGCACCGAGTTCCAGGCCACTTGATGACTGCTGACATAGCGCCCGGTGTAGGCCGACATCCGCGAAGGGCCGCAGATCGTGCCTTGGGTGTAGGCACGGCTGAAACGAACGCCTTCGGCGGCGAGGCGATCGATGTTCGGTGTGTGCAGATGCGGGTGGCCGTAGCAGGACAGATAATCGCGGCGCAGTTGATCGCACATGATGTACAGCACGTTGCGCACTGGGTTGGGAGGAGTGGGCATGGAGTTCACCGGTCAGTGGGACAGGTGAGGGTTTTCGCTGTCGGTGGGGGTTTTCGGCAAGTGCATTTGGGGAATGGTTTTTATGCAGCGATTGCATCAGCCTCTTCGCGAGCAGGCTCGCTCCCACATTGGAAATGCGTATTCCTGTGGGAGCGAGCCTGCTCGCGAAGGGGTCAGCTCAGACAGCAAAATTCTCCAGCGAACACACCTCCTGATCTTCCGCATCAACCACTTTGATCTGCTCAATCATCGCTTCGGCCAACGGTGACAACCGATACCCGGCGCGGCTGACGATGCCATAGCGGGTGTACAGCTCCTCCAGATCATCGGCCAGGCCTTCGATCTTCAAACAGACCAGCTCACCCTTGGCCAGATGCAGCGCATCGGAATACGCGCCGACAATTCCGATCGCCTCCGAGCGCAACACCACACTCAATAGACTCGAGCCGTTTTCGCATTCCACATTCGGGGCGAAATCCGGACGACCGCTGAGGTCGACGATGACCTTGCGCAGGTTCGGCGGGCGGATGCTGACCGCCAGTGGATAACTCAGCAATTGCTCGGCAGTGATGCGTTCAAACGCCGTCAGTGGATGCCCGGCGCGGCAGCAGAAATGCCATTTGCGTGCTCGCAAGCGGTAGGTCTGGTAATCCGGATCGGCCTCGAATTGCCGGGTATCGGCGACGAAGAATTCGAACTCTTCGCTGAGCAGGCGTTTGCTCAGGCTCTGCCAGTCATCGACTTGAAATTGCACTCGCGCTTTCGGGTAGCGGCCGATGAACGCGCCGATCGCGCGTGGGATCAATCCAGCGGCTGGCGCCGGCCCGCAGCCAAAGCGCAATTCCCCGGCCTCGAGGCCATTGAACTGGCTGATCTCATTGGCCATCTGCTGCGCACCGCTGACCAGTCGCCGCGCATGTTCGAGCAGCACATGGCCCTGTTTGGTAGGCGGCAATTCCTTGCGCCCACGGTCGACCAACTGGCAGCCGACGCTGTGTTCCAGTGCTTGGATGCTGCGGCTGAATGCCGACTGCGACAGGTTCACCGCCTGCGCGCCAGCGACGAAGCTGCGTTGCTCAACCAGAGCAATGAAGTGACGCAATTGGCGCAAGTCGATATGCATTTTTCACATAAAAAATATCCGGGAAATGCATTGGATATGCATTAGGTCGACTCCTTATAAAGGCAATCTCTTATGCAGTAAATATTTCTAAATCCATAAATAAATAACTGAAAAGAATATGCAGCACTGAAGATGTCTGTGTGTTTTTTGACCAGGAGCCGCGCCATGAGTCCGTTGAATCTCGCGTTACCCCCATCACCCCGACGGCTCAAACGCCTGCCTTTGGCGCTGTTGCTGGCAGGCAGCGCCAGCTGGACTCACGGCTATGCCGCCGAAGCCGAAACCCCTCCGCCCGTCCCCGCAGGTACAGCGGCGGCCAACGGTTCGCAGCTGGAAACCGTGACCGTCACCACCCGCCGCCGCGAAGAAAGTTCGCAAGACGTGCCGACGCCAATGAGTGTGGTCAGTGGGCAGAATCTGGAGACGCAACGGGTTTACCGGATTCAGGACTTGCAGCAACTGGTGCCCAGCGTCAACGTCGCTTACATGCATGCGCGCCAGTCCAGCGTGTCGATCCGTGGCCTGGGTAACAACCCGGCCAGTGATGGCCTGGAAGGCAGCGTTGGCCTGTACATCGACAACGTTTATCTGGGCCGTCCGGGG
Source organism: Pseudomonas sp. PS01270 (assembly GCF_029959775.1). NCBI lineage: Bacteria > Pseudomonadati > Pseudomonadota > Gammaproteobacteria > Pseudomonadales > Pseudomonadaceae > Pseudomonas > Pseudomonas sp. PS01270. The sequence continues at coordinate 6,968 of NZ_JASCPT010000041.1, forward strand.
ATGGCGGTGTTCGACCTGATGGACATCGAACAGCTCGAGGTCTTGCGCGGTCCGCAAGGCACGCTGTTCGGCAAGAACACCACCGCCGGGGTCATCAACATCAGCACCCGCGCCCCCAGTTTCACACCGGAACGCAGTATCGAAACCTCGGTCGGCGAGGACGGTTACTTCCAGACCAAAGGCACGATTTCCGGGCCGCTCAACGATCAACTGGCCGGGCGCTTCTCGGCGTATCGCACGCGCAGTGACGGTGACATCAAGAACGAATACGACGGCCACGACCTCAACGGTGGTTCGCGCGAGGGCTTCCGCGCGCAGCTGTTGTTCAAGCCCAATGAAGATTTCAATCTGCGCTGGATCGGCGATTACAACGAAGAAGATTCCAGCGCCGGCACCCGCGTGTTGTACAACACCGGGCCGACCATCAACGGCGTCAATCTGTATGAATCGCGGGCCAGTGCGGCCGGGGCGACGCTGGTCAACGGCCGGCATCGCAAGGTCAATCTCGACAACGACCAGCACGTCACCGTGCATCAGGGCGGCACGTCGGTGGAAGCCAACTGGACGTTGCCGAGCGACTTCACCCTGACGTCGGTCAGCTCTTATCGTTTCTGGAATTTCACCCCGCGCAACGACGATGGCCTCAACGTGCCGGCCAGCTACAACGCCGGCGTGTCGGTGGAAGACAAACAGTATTCGCAGGAATTTCGCCTGGCCTCGCCCAAGGGTGAGTTCTTCGATTATGTGGTCGGCGCCTACTATTTCGGCTCGGATCTGGACAACAAATCCTTCTCCTATTACGGCCCGCAGGCCGACATCTGGAATGGCACACCGGCGGGCAGCCTGGCCAACGTCATCAGCGTCGGCAACGGCCATATCCAGACCGACAGTTTCGCCCTGTTTGCCCAAGGCACCTGGCACCTGAGTGAACGTCTCGATTTTACCGCCGGGGTGCGTGGCACCTACGAAGAGAAAAACGCTTCGGTCAGCCGCAACGCGCCGGTCGGCGGCGTGGCGGTGGCGGGTGCGGCAGCCAATGCGCGTCGGGGGCGTGCCGGCGTCTACGATTCCGGTGATTTGAATCAGTACAGCTCCAGCCCCTCGGGACTGCTCAACCTGAGCTATCGCATTACCGACGACGTGCTCGGTTACGCGACGCTGTCCCACGGCGAGAAATCCGGCGGGGTCAACCTCGCGGTCGGCTCCGCACCTACCGCTGGCGCCGACTCGTTACTGATCGGCACCGAGCGCGCCAACAACGCCGAACTCGGCTTCAAAAGCACCCTGTGGGATCGCCGCCTGCAACTCAACGCCAACGTATTCTGGACCCAGGTCAACGCCTACCAGACCAACGCCTATGACGCCGCCAACCGCGTGCAATACCTGACCAACGCAGGCTCGGTGCGCTCGCGTGGCATCGAGTTCGAAAGCACCGTGGTGCCGTTGCGTGGCCTGACGCTGAACTTCAACGGTTCGTACAACGACGTCAGCTACCTCTCGTACAAGGATGCACCGTGCCCGCCGGAAGTCAGCCAGGCCCCGGGTGCACCGGCCTCCTGCGATCTCAGCGGCCATCAAGTCGTCGGCGCGTCGAAATGGATCGGCAACGCCAACGGCGAATACAAATGGAATCTGGCTAACGGCTTCGAACCCTACGTCACCGGCAGCTACGCGTTCCGCTCCAAAGCGGTGGGCACGGTCGAGGATTCCGACTACGGGCAGATCCCCAGTTACGCGGTGGTCAACCTATCCACTGGCTTGCGCGGTGATTTCAATCAGGGCCAGTGGGACGTCTCGCTGTGGCTGAAAAACGCCTTCGACAAAACTTATTACACGACTCTGTGGACTGGCGGCAACGGCGGCTATGAAGGCCTGCTCGGCACCCCGCGAACCCTCGGCGTTACCGGTCGCTACGACTTTTAATTGAGCTTTCAAGGCGCTGACCTGGACATGGCCGTTCAACCAATCCTCAGCGGCGCCGGCAAGCAGACGCAGCTGATCGACAGCGACGGCGGCAATCGCGCCTAACGTCGGCATTCAGCGAACCAAAACCAGCCTTTTAAGGCGTTAACGGATGCCGTATCCGAATACTTTTCATGCCGCATAAGCATGGGGTTTATGGCAGATCGCTGCAGCCCTTGTGGTGCGCGGCTTCGGTAAAAACGGGCGATTTGCATATTCCTTGAAGACCTATGCATAACGTCAAAGATTACTTTCGGTGATAAGCGTGCAAGCCCAATGATTACCCCATCGACTACGCCGTGGGGGCTTCAAGAATGGCGGGTTGATCGCTTTGGCTCGTAGAACGAAAGAGACCGCAGGGAGTTGAACAATGGGCAATGTCCAGACCGCCGCCAGCGTAGGGGAATTGCTGTGGCGGCATACGCCGAGTGGCGAACTGGTCGATCTTGGCCGGCCGCACCGGGTGCCGTTGGGGCAGTTGCGTTTGCAGCGAGCGCCCAAGGGTATTTTGAGTCGGCGCGAAACCCTTCTGCTCGGTGTTCTCGCGCTGGTGGTGCATGGCGCGGTGATTTACTGGGTCAGCCAGAAACCGACGCCAGTGCTGCCGGTGGTGCCGCCGGAAATTCCGCCGATGACCATCGAGTTTTCGCGCCCGGCTCCGCCAGCGCCGCCGGTTGTTGCGCCGCCATCACCGGCGCCCGTGGTCGAACCGCCACCGCCAGTGGAGGATGAGTTGGTGGTGAAACCGCCGCCGCCCAAGCCGATCGCCAAACCCAAACCGGTGGTGAAACTGCCGCCCAAACCCGGGCCGAAGCCGGTAGAGCAGCCGCCAGCGCCAACGAAACCGGCAGCCCCGGTCGCAGCGCCAGCGCCCCCCGCGCCGCCGGCACCTGCGCCCGTTACACCGGCTTCAGCCAATGCTGCATACCTGAAAAACCCGGCGCCGGAATATCCGTCGCTGGCCCAGCGGCGTGGTTGGGAAGGCACGGTGTTGTTACGGGTGCATGTGTTGGCCAGCGGCAAACCGGGCGAGATCCAGATTGCCAAAAGCAGCGGCCGCCAGCAGCTCGATGACGCCGCGCTCAACGCTGTGAAGCGCTGGAGTTTCGTCCCGGCCAAGCAGGGTGATGTCGCCCAGGACGGCTGGGTCAGCGTGCCTATCGATTTCAAGATTCATTAAACCGAAACCAAATTCGCGCGAAATGTTTACACGAGGGAACACATCATGACGTTACTGGCATCTCCACTGGAATCCATCGAAAGCGCGGTGATCTGGCTGCTGGTGGGTTTTTCCGTCGCCACTTGGGGCCTGGCGTTGCTCAAGGCTGTGCAGTTCGGTCGTTTGAAAGCGCAGGATCGGCGCTTTCATAAACGTTTCTGGGCGGCGTCGAGCCTGGATGCCGCCGCCGAGTTGAGCGAAACCCAGCCCGGCGCCGCAGCGCGGGTGGCGCAGGCCGGTTATGCGGCGATCCAGGTGGGCGAGGCGCCGCAGGCAAATGACCTGAGCCAGGCGATCAACCATCAGGATCGCCTCGAACGCGCCTTGCGCCAGCAGATCGTGCGCGAGCGCCGTTCGCTGGAAACCGGTCTGGCGGTGGTCGCGAGTATTGGCAGCACCTCGCCGTTCATTGGTTTGTTCGGCACGGTGTGGGGAATCATGGAAGCGTTGAAAGGCATCAGCGCCGCTGGTTCGGCAAGCCTGGAAACCGTGGCCGGCCCGATCGGTGCGGCACTGGTCGCGACTGGCGTGGGGATCGCCGTCGCGGTGCCGGCGGTGCTGGTTTACAACTACTTTCTGCGCCGTCTGAAATTGACCGCGGCGGATCTCGATGACTTCGCCCACGACTTCTACAGCCTGGCGCAGAAGAGCGCGTTCCGCGTGCTGATGCACCCGACCGCACACAAGGTGGCAACGTCGGGCAACGCGGCAAAAGTGAAGGAGGCGTCCTGATATGGCCTTCTCCACGCAAGACACCGATGAGGTGCTCAGTGAAATCAACGTGACGCCGCTGGTAGACGTGATGCTGGTGCTGCTGGTGGTGTTTATCGTCACCGCGCCGCTGCTGACCAATGCGATACCGATCAACCTGCCGAAGACCGAAGCGGTGGCGCCGGTCGAGCAGAAGGATCCGCTGGTGGTGAGCATCGACGGCGCCGGCAAGCTGTTTATCAACAAGGACGAGATTCAGCCCGACTTGCTGGAATTCAACCTCAAGTCGGCCAAGGCCAAGGACCCGGAAGTGCGCGTGCAATTGCAGGCCGATGACGGGGTGAATTACGGCGAAGTGGCGCGAGCCATGGCTTCGATCGAACGGGCAGGGATTACCAGATTGTCGGTGATCACCGCGCGGTAACAGACTTTCGTTTTTCCGGGGCCGTCTCCTTGGCAGGGTGCGGCCCTTTTTTTTGCGTTCGGTATTTGAAAAAGCCCCTCACCCTAGCCCTCTCCCGGAGGGAGAGGGGACTGACCGGGGTGTCTGGCGGCTATACACCGATATGAGAAATCCAGTCGAACTCAAGATTTGAAGAACCTGAAGATCGGCTCCCTTTCCCCCTCGCCCCCTTGGGGGAGAGGGTTGGGGTGAGGGGGAGGAATCTTATGCCCTACACAAATCTCATATTCGATACGGGTCTTAATAAATAGCTTCTTATTCCTTAACGAATATAACTCCTCTCCCTATACTCGACACGGAACAGACACGCCGCAGGAGAGCTTCCCCATGCGCAACAAATCAATCCGCTACCTGATTGTGCCGGGCTGGCAAGGATCGCCAGAAGATCATTGGCAAAGCCATTGGCAGAACAGCCTGCCGAACAGCGCGCGGGTCGAGCAGGCCGATTGGCTGACGCCGCGCCGTGAAGACTGGGTCGCCGCGCTGGCCGAAGCGATTGCCGCGGACAGCACGCCGGTCATTCTCATCGCTCACAGCCTCGGCTGCATCACCGTTGCCCACTGGGCGGTGACTGCGCCGTTGCAGTACCTGCGTCAGGTGCGCGGGGCGTTGCTGGTCGCGCCGGCCGATGTCGAGCGTCCTGCCTGCGCGCCAGCGCTGCGCAACTTCGCACCGATTCCGACGAACCTGTTGCCATTCCCCAGTCAGGTCGTCAGCTCCGACAACGACGCCGCCGTCAGTGCCCCGCGCGCGCTCGAACTGGCGCGCAACTGGGGTGCGGAGGCGGGGATTCTCGCCGGGGCCGGGCACATCAACGTCAAGTCCGGGCATCAGCGTTGGGAGCAGGGTTTCGCCTATCTCTATCGCCTGCAAAACCGTCTGGAACATCACGCCCGCCGTCGCGCCTGACCTTACTATTCAACGCCCCCGTCGGCTGGCGGTTTTGGGCGGGAGCCTGCCATGAGTTTGGAAACCTTCGGTCAGCCCTTGTTGACCTTTCCCGATGCGGAAAAAAGCCCCCTGAGCATTCGCGCCAAGGCGTTGGTGTTCGTCGACCCACGCTCGCGGCAATTGCGCGAGGAGTTGGAACAGTTGGCTCCACGTGCGATTTCAGTGCTGATTCGCGGTGAGACTGGCACCGGTAAAGAGCTGCTCGCCCGGCATATCCACCGCGCCAGTGATCGCAGCGGGCTGTTCGTTTCGGTGAACTGCGGCGCGATCAGCCCGACCTACGCCGACGCCGAACTGTTCGGCTACGCCGCCGGCAGCTACAGCGGTTCGGCCAGCAGCCGCGCCGGCTGGTTCGGTTCGGCCAACGGCGGCACCTTGTACCTGGATGAGATCGGCGATCTGCCGCTGCCGATCCAGATCAAGTTGCTCGCGGCATTGGAAAACCACGAAGTCACCCGCGTCGGTGCGCATCAGCCGAGCCCGGTGGATGTGCGCCTGGTTGCGGCGACCAGCATCGATTTGGCCCAGGCCGTGGACGCCGGAAAATTCCACGAGCGGCTCTATCACTACCTCAGCGAGGGTCATCTGGAGCTGCCGGCGTTGCGCGCGCGTACCGGCGACATTCTCTCGCTGGCGGAGTATTTCCTTGGCATCTACAGCCAGCGTCTGGACTTGCCCGTGCCGCTGATCAGCGAAGCCGCGCAACATGTGCTCGAACAACACAGCTGGCCGGGCAACACTCGCGAACTGGAAAACGTCATCCACTTTGCCCTGCTGGTCAGCACCGGCGACGAAATCCTGCCGGAACATCTGAACCTGCCTGACGCGTCTGCGCCGCAGGTTCAGATCGAACGTCTGGTCAGGCAGACCCATATAGGTGGGAGCAGTGCAGAGCGTAAGGCCTTGAAAGACTGGCTGATTCGCTTGAGCGAGGCGGTATGAGCATTTTCTTCAACATGAACAAAATGGAATATGAAGCTGAATAAACGTTATTGTCCGGGAATAAAAAATCCGGGTATTGTCCGCCTCACGCCAGCGATATCACTTCACTGGCACACGTATTAAATGCCGTCGTCGATGACGACCGTGATTTCGATAAGGACACTGCATGAAAAAGGTTCTGTTGTTTACCGCATTGGCGGCTGCACTGACGGCTTCTTTCGCCAACGCCGGCGAGAAACTGGTGGTTGCCGCCACGCCGGTGCCCCACGCTGAAATCCTTGAGCTGATCAAACCGACCCTGGCCAAAGAAGGCGTGGATCTGGAAATCAAGGTCTTCACCGACTACGTGCAACCGAACGTACAGGTCGGCGAGAAGCGTCTCGACGCCAACTACTTCCAGACCCTGCCGTACCTGAACAGCTTCAACCAGGGTAAATACAAGGATGACAAATCCAAGTACCTGGTGACCGTGCAGGGCGTTCACGTTGAACCGTTCGGTGGTTACTCGAGCAAGTACAAGACTCTGGCTGAGTTGCCGGACGGCGCGACCATCGCCATCCCCAACGAAGGCAGCAACAGCGGCCGCGCCCTGATCCTGCTGCAGAAGGCCGGCCTGATCGAACTGAAAGATCCGAAAAACGCTCTGGCAACGCCGAAAGACATCGGCAAGAACCCGCATAACTTCAAGTTCAAGGAACTGGAATCGGCCCTGCTGCCGCGCGTGCTGAAGGAAGTTGATCTGGACATGATCAACACCAACTACGCGCTGGAAGCCAAGCTCAACCCACAGAAAGATGCGCTGGTGATCGAAGGCGCTGACTCGCCATACGTGAACTTCCTGGTTGCCCGTGAGGACAACAAGAACAGCGACGCGATCCAGAAACTGGCCAAGGCCCTGACCAGCCCGGAAGTCAAAGCGTTCATCGAGAAGAAGTACAGCGGCGCGGTATTGCCGGCGTTCTGATCTGACGCTTGAGCAAATCCGCTTCAGACGTGAAAACGCCGATGGCCAGTGATGGTCATCGGCGTTTTTTTGCGTGCGTTTCAAGCCGTTGAAAAGATCGTTCCCACGCTCTGCGTGGGAATGCCTCATCGGACGCTCCGCGTTCGGCTCTTAATGGGACGCGGAGCGTCCCGGGCTGCATTCCTTTGCTGCGCGTGGGAACGATCAAAGGCTCAGGCCACCTGCGTCTTCAACGCCCGGCGCAACGCCCTCAACAATTTCACGATGTCCTGCGGATCCAGCCGCTGCGGCACTTTTACGTCCATGTCTTTCTTCCTTGTGGTGAATGGGCCGGAGAGTCTGGCCAAAAGCTGTGGGTCCTTGGAGGTCTTTCGTGAAAAAAAGATCCGTCCTACAGCGCAAAGAAAAATAGCCGTCTTATTCGTTCCCGGCAAACCCACAGGATAGTTTTTTGGGTGATATCAATATGCTTTAAAGGTATTTAAATTATGGTTTTTATACCTATAAAGTCAGTGCCTGCCGGACGGCCATCCGCCGTCCATGGATTGCATCATCGCCGCTTACCAAGCAGCGTCAGGACGCTTCATGACTTTGGACTACGCCTTTATCCTCAGCACTCTGCCGGCTTTTTTCAAAGCCGTCGGCGTGACTCTGCAGGTCGGTTTGATTGCGATCGCCACTTCGCTGCTGGTCGCGCTGCTCAACGCGACGATTCTGGTGTTTCGCACGCCATACCTGCAAAAACTGGTCGGCTTCTACGTAGAGCTGGCGCGCAACACGCCGTTGCTGATTCAGCTGTTCTTCGTCTACTTCGTGTTGCCGGCAGTGGGGATCCAGGTTTCCGGTTTCACTGCGGCAATCATCACCATGACTTTTCTCGGCGGCGCCTACCTCACCGAAGTGCTGCGCGCCGGCGTCGATGCGGTGCCCCAGGCACAACTGGAATCCGGGCGGTCGATTGGCCTGTCCCACGGCCAGTTGCTGCGCTATGTGATCCTGCCGCAGGCGGGGATCCTCAGCTTGCCGTCACTGTTCGCCAATTTCATTTTCCTGCTCAAGGAAACCACCGTGGTTTCGGCCGTGGCGGTGCCGGAAATCCTCTACACCACCAAGAGCTATATCGCGCTCTACTACAAAACCTACGAAATGCTCGCCGTGCTGACGCTGATCTGCGTGTTGCTGTTCTTGCCGCTGTCGCTGTTGCTCAGCCGTCTGGAAAGGAGGCTCCAGCATGGCCAGTTCGGGTCTTGAACTGCTCTGGGTGTCGTTGCCGCAACTGGCAAAAGGCGCCGGGCAAACCCTGTCGATCTCGTTTCTGAGCATCGCCATCAGCACGATCGGCGGCGTGTTCTACGGTGTGTTGCGCACGTTGAACGTCACGTGGCTGAACGCGATTCTGCGCATCTATCTGGAGCTGTTCCGGGCAATTCCGGTGCTGGTCTGGTTGTATCTGCTGTTCTTCGGTCTGCCGATTTTCTTCGGCCTGAGCCTGCCGAGCTTCTGGTGCGCGGTGCTGGTGCTGTCGCTGTGGGGCGCCAGCGAAGTTGGCGAGGTAGCGCGCGGTGCGCTGCATTCGTTGCCGCGCGGACAGCGTGAAGCCGGGCTGTCGATCGGCCTCAATGCAGCTCAACTCTATGGCTACGTGCTGCTGCCGCAAGCGCTCAAGCGCATGACGCCGCCGACCATCAACGTCTATACGCGGATCATCAAGACCAGTTCCCTGGCGGTGCTGATCGGCGTCGTCGATGTGATCAAGGTCGGTCAGCAGATCATCGAGCGCACCTATGAATCGGTACTGATCTACGGTGCGCTGTTCCTGTTTTTCTTTTTCATCTGCTACCCGCTTTCGGCCGCTTCGCGCGTGCTGGAGCGGCGCTGGACGCAAGCATGAGCGCACTGATCGAGTTTCACGGTTTCAACAAATTCTATGGCGCGCAGCAGGTGCTCGATGGCATCGACCTGCAAGTGCAGAGCGGCGAAGTGGTGGTCATTCTCGGACCCAGCGGTTGCGGCAAAAGTACTTTGCTGCGTTGCCTCAATGGTCTGGAAGAGGCCCACAGCGGCAGCCTGAAATTCCTCGACCGCGAGCTGTTGGACAAGGCCACTGACTGGCGCGAAATTCGCCAGCAGATCGGCATGGTGTTCCAGAGTTATCACCTGTTCCCGCACATGAGCGTGCTCGACAATCTGCTGCTCGGCCCGCTCAAGGTGCAGAAGCGCCAGCGTCGCGAAGCGCAGCAGCAGGCCGAAGCCTTGCTTGAGCGTGTCGGCCTGCTGGACAAGCGCGATGCTTTCCCGCGTCAGCTCTCCGGCGGCCAGCAGCAACGCATCGCCATTGTCCGCTCGCTGTGCATGAATCCACGGGTCATGCTCTTCGACGAAGTCACCGCCGCCCTCGACCCGGAAATGGTCAAGGAAGTGCTGCAAGTCATTCAGGGTCTGGCTCGCGAAGGCATGACCCTGCTGATCGTCACTCACGAAATGGCCTTCGCCCGCGCGGTGGCCGACCGCATCGTGTTCATGGATGCCGGGCGCATCCTTGAACAGTCCCCACCCGAGATTTTCTTTACGAACCCGCAAACCGCACGCGCGCAGCAGTTTCTGGAGAAATTCTCCTTCGTTGCAACATCGCCAGAAACGAATCCGAAAAAGGAACTGGAACCGCTATGAAAACTGCCGCTTTGTTACTGCCCCTGCTCAGCCTCGCCTTGCTTGCCGGTTGCGGTAAAACCGAAGAGCCGTCAAAGCCGAAAGTCGCCAGCGAAAACACCGCGCCGGCCGGTTATCTGGACAAGATCAAGGCCCGCGACAAACTGATTGTCGGCGTCTTCACTGACAAGCCACCGTTCGGTTTCGTCGATGAGGCCGGGCGTTACGTCGGCTTCGACACCGACATTGGCCGGCGCTTCGCCAAGGACCTGCTCGGCGACGAAAACAAGGTCGAGTTCGTCGCCGTCGAGCCTGCCAGCCGTATTCCGTTTCTGCAGAGTGACAAGGTCGACTTGATCCTCGCCAACATGACCGTCACCCCGGAGCGCAAGGAAGCGGTGGATTTCACCAACCCGAACCTCAAGGTGGCCGTGCAGGCGCTGGTGCCGCAGGGCAGTTCGGTGAACAGACTCGATGATCTGGCGACGCGCACCACGATTGTCACCACCGGCACCACCGCGGATATCTGGCTGACCAAAAACCATCCGGACTGGAAACTGCTCAAGTTCGAAAAGAACTCCGAGTCGCTGCAAGCCCTGGCCAATGGTCGTGGCGATGCTTACGCGCAGGACAATCTGGTGCTGTTCAGCTGGGCCAAGCAGAACCCGGGCTATCGCGTGCTGGAGGAAAAACTGGGTGCCGAGGCGCCGATTGCACCGGCGGTGAAGAAGGGCAACCTCGAGTTGCGTGACTGGGTCAACAGCGAATTGGCCAGGTTGGGCGAGGAGAAATACCTGCTCAAGCTGTATGACCAATATGTGCGCAAAGAACTGAGCGATGACACCCGGCCTGAGAGTGTGATTGTTGAAGGGGGCAAGTGGCAGGGGTGATTGCCTGTTGATCGTTCCCACGCTCTGCGTGGGAATGCCTCCATGGACGCTCCGCGTCCAGTGACGCAGAGCGTCACGGGCTGCATTCCCACGCAGAGCGTGGGAACGATCGAATGGGCTAGTCTGGCCAATGCCACGCCGGCTCATCCAGCACCCGCTGCCCGACAATCCCGGTCTGGCCCAGCGTCTTCTCCAGCACGATGCAATTGCATTCCGGGTCTTCCTGCAACGCCGAGATCAATCGCCGTGCATGTGACACCACCCACACCTGACACTGCTCCGAAGCGCGAATGATCAGCCTTGCCAGCGCCGGCAGCAGGTCCGGGTGCAGGCTGGTTTCCGGTTCGTTGAGCACCATTAGTGTAGGCGGTCGCGGTGTCAGCAACGCCGCAACCAGCAGCAGATAGCGCAAGGTTCCGTCTGACAATTCCGCCGCCGACAATGGTCGCAACAAGCCTTCCTGATAAAATTCGATAGCGAAACGGCCACCGGCCAACAATGCGATATTCAGCCGCGCGCCGGGAAACGCATCGCTGATCGCCGCGCTCAGTGCTTGCGGATCGCCAATCTCGATAATTGTCTGCAAGGCCGCCGCCAGATCGCGGCCGTCGTGGTGCAGCACGGGCGTGCGAGTGCCCAGTTGCGGCTGACGCACCGGCGCGTCGGCATCGCTGCGAAAGTGATCATAAAAGCGCCAGCGCCGGATGAATTCGCGCATCTGGAACACTTCCGGCGAGCTGCGCAGATTGCCGACCTGATCGAACAGGCTATCGAAGTTCGGTGTGTGTTGCGCCAGCACATCCCAGGCGCGACCTTCGCGGGCGCGGATCATCGGACCGTTGCGATCGACCAGCAGGCTTGCCGGGCGGAACACCGGACCGGCCCAGATGCATTCCCGCTTGATCTCCGGGTCGAGGGCAAAGCATGAAGTGCTCGGCTCCGGCAGGCCCAGGCCGATGGCGTAGCTGAAATCCTCGCCGGCGAACCCAAGGCGCAACCTTTTCACGCCGTGGCGCACAGTCGGCTCGATCGCCACCTCACCGTTGCGCATGCGTCGGCTGATGGTTTCCGGCCCGGCCCAGAACGTCGATTCCAGCCCGCCCTCACGCGCCAGCGCATTGACCACGCCGCCCTGGGCGGTTTCCGCCAGCAGGCGCAACGCGCGGTAGAGGTTGGACTTACCGCTGCCGTTGGGCCCGGTAATCAGGTTCAGGCGCCCGAGCGGAATGACCAGTTTGTTGATCGAGCGGTAATTGGCCACCGCCAGGGTGTTGAGCATGAAATCCTTCTCCGGGTCACTGCGATACGCGGGCAGCATACCTTTAATGAGATAAATCTGGTGTTGGCGTCCGCAACCGTGGAACCCTGTTCTAAGCTCTGAAGTCGTATCGTCTCGACAGCAGCATTTAAGGCCAAGGAGTGTGCATGGCGGGTCCCGGATTGAAAGTGCTGATGGCCGTGAGCGCCATGGCGTTGCTCACCGCATGCGGCGACAAGAAACCTGCTCAGGAATACTTGCCACGGGTCTTTGTGCAAGAGGTCGAACCGGCCAACTACGCCGCCGCGGTGACCCTCACCGGTGATGTGCAGGCGCGGGTGCAGACCCAGCTGTCATTCCGCGTCGGCGGCAAGATCATCCAGCGCATGGTCGATGTCGGCGACCGTGTCACCGCCAAGCAGGTGCTGGCCAAACTCGATCCGAAAGATCTGCAGACCAACGTCGATTCCGCTCAGGCCCAGGTCGTCGCCGAACAGGCCCGCGTGAAGCAAGCGGCAGCCGCTTTCGTGCGTCAGCAAAAACTCCTGCCCAAGGGCTACACCAGCCAGAGCGAATACGATTCGGCACAAGCCGCGCTGCGCAGTAGCCAGAGCGCATTGAGCGCGGCGCAGGCGCAGCTGGCCAACGCCAAGGACCAGCTCAGCTACACCGCGCTGATCGCCGATGCACCCGGGGTGATCACCGAGCGCCAGGCCGAAGTCGGCCAAGTGGTGCAGGCCACCGCGCCGATTTTCAGCCTCGCCCGCGATGGCGACCGCGACGCGGTGTTCAATGTCTATGAATCGCTGCTGGCCGAGCGGCCGTCCGATCGCTCGATCGTAGTCAGCCTGCTCGACAACCCCGAGATCAAAACCACCGGCACCGTGCGTGAGATCACGCCATCGGTGTCGGCGCAATCGGGCACCGTGCAGGTCAAGGTCAGCCTCGACAAACTGCCGCCGGGCATGCAGCTCGGTTCAGTAGTGAGCGCCACCGCCAAGGGCACCGGCAAATCGGCGGTGGAACTGCCCTGGTCGGCGCTGACGAAAAACATCAGCGACCCGGCGGTATGGCTGGTCGATGACAAAGGTGAAGCGCAACTGCACACGGTCACGGTCGGCCGTTACCTGACCGGCAAAGTGATCATCAGCGAAGGCCTCAAGGGCGGCGAGAAAGTCATTGTCGCCGGCGGGCAACTGTTGCACCCCGGCATGAAAGTCGAGATTGCCGAAAACACCTACAAGGATCTGCAACCGGGAGCGCAGCCATGAAGCGCTTCGGCCTGTTGTGCATGGCGTTGCTGCTGGGCGCCTGCTCGGAAAAGGAAACCCCGCCGGAACCGGTACGTCCGGTGCTGTCGGTCACGGTCAAAGCGCTCAACGAAGAAAGCCTCGGGCGCTTTGCCGGCAGCATTCAGGCGCGCTACGAGAGCAACACCGGTTTCCGCGTCGGTGGACGTATCGCCAGCCGCAACGTCGATGTCGGCGCCGAGGTGCAGAAGGGCACGTTGCTTGCCACCCTCGATCCGTCCGACCAGCAGAACCAGTTGCGCTCGGCCCAGGGCGATCTGGCGAGAATCCAGGCGCAACTGATCAACGCCCAGGCCAATGCACGTCGTCAGCAAGCGCTGTTTGATCGCGGCGTCGGTGCCCAGGCGCAACTGGACGTCGCCAATACCGATCTGAAAACCACTCAGGCCTCGCTTGATCAGGCACGCGCGGCGGTCAGCCAGAGCAAGGATCAGTTGAGCTACACCGAGCTGCGCTCCGATCACAAAGCTGTGGTCACCGCGTGGAACGCCGAAGCCGGGCAAGTGGTAACTGCCGGGCAACAAGTGGTGACGCTGGCGCAACCGGACATCAAGGAAGCGGTGATCGATCTGCCGGATACCCTGGTCGATCAGTTGCCCAGCGACGTGGTGTTCTCGGTGGCTGCGCAACTCGACCCGAGCATCAACACCACGGCGATCGTCCGCGAGATCGAACCCCAGGCACAAAGCGCCACACGCACCCGTCGCGCGCGCCTGACCCTATCGGATACGCCGGACGGTTTCCGCCTCGGCACCGCGATCAGCGTGACCCTCAGCTCGGCGATCAAACCGCGCATCGAACTGCCGCTGACGGCGTTGCAGGAAGCCGACGGTAAAACCCGCATCTGGGTGATCGACACGCAGAACAAAACCGTCAACCCGCGCGACGTCAGCGTGGTCAGCCGTGGCGACAACAGCGTGGTGCTGGCCGGTGGCGTGCAAAACGGCGAGCGCGTGGTCAGCGCCGGCGTCAACAGTCTCAAACCCGGACAATCGGTAAAACTTGACGAGGACAGTCAATGAAAGGCTCTTTCAACCTCTCCGAATGGGCCTTGAAGCACCAGTCATTCGTCTGGTACCTGATGTTCGTCGGGCTGCTGATGGGGGTGTTCTCCTACTTCAATCTCGGCCGCGAAGAAGACCCGTCATTCACCATCAAGACCATGGTGATCCAGACCAAATGGCCGGGCGCGACTCAGGAAGAAACCCTCAAGCAGGTCACCGACCGCATCGAGAAAAAACTCGAAGAGCTCGATTCCCTCGACTACGTGAAAAGCTACACCCGCCCCGGCGAATCGACGGTGTACGTGTACCTGCGCGACACCACCGGCGCTGAGGACATTCCGCAAATCTGGTACCAGGTGCGCAAGAAGATCGACGACATTCGCGGCCAGTTTCCCCAGGGCATTCAGGGGCCGGGGTTCAACGATGAGTTCGGTGACGTGTACGGCTCGGTCTACGCCTTCACCGCCGACGGCCTGACCATGCGCCAGTTGCGCGATTACGTGGAACAGGCGCGCGCAGAAATCCGCAGCGTGCCGGGGCTGGGCAAGATCGAAATGGTCGGCCAGCAGGACGAAACGATTTACCTGAACTTCTCCACGCGCAAACTCGCCGCACTGGGTATCGACCAGCGCCAAGTGGTGCAGAGCCTGCAATCGCAGAACGCAGTGACTCCGGCCGGGGTGATCGAGGCGGGGCCGGAGCGGATCTCCGTGCGCACCTCGGGCCAGTTCGAGTCGGAGAAGGATCTGGCCGAGGTCAATCTCAAACTCAACGATCGCTTCTATCGTCTGGCCGACATCGCCGAGATCAGCCGTGGCTACGTCGATCCGGCGACACCGGAATTCCGCTTCGACGGCAAACCGGCGATCGGCCTGGCGATTGCCATGCAGAAGGGCGGCAACGTTCAGGAATTCGGTAAGGCACTGCACGAGCGCATCGACCAGCTCACCGCCGACTTGCCGGTTGGCGTCGGCGTGCACACCGTTTCCGACCAGGCGGTGGTGGTGGAAGAGGCCGTTGGCGGTTTCACCAGCGCACTGTTCGAAGCGGTCATCATCGTGCTGGTGGTGAGTTTCATCAGCCTCGGCGTGCGCGCCGGTCTGGTAGTGGCCTGCTCGATTCCGCTGGTGCTGGCCATGGTCTTCGTGTTCATGGAATACAGCGGCATCACCATGCAGCGGATTTCCCTCGGCGCGCTGATCATCGCCCTCGGTCTGCTGGTGGACGACGCGATGATCACCGTGGAAATGATGGTTACGCGCCTGGAAATGGGCGAGAGCAAGGAGCAGGCGGCGACGTTCGCCTACACCTCGACGGCATTCCCGATGCTCACCGGTACGCTGGTGACCGTCGCCGGTTTCGTGCCCATCGGTCTCAACGCCAGTTCGGCGGGTGAATATACCTTCACGCTGTTTGCGGTGATTGCCGTGGCGATGATCGTCTCCTGGGTGGTGGCGGTGTTCTTCGCACCAGTGATTGGCGTGCACATCCTCAGCGACAAGGTGAAGGCCCACGATGCCGAGCCGGGTCGCGTCGGTCGCGCCTTCAACGGTGGTCTGTTGTGGGCCATGCGCAATCGTTGGTGGGCGATCGGCGTCACCGTGCTGTTGTTCGTGCTGGCGGTGTTCTGCATGCGTTTCGTGCAGAACCAGTTCTTCCCCGCTTCGGATCGTCCGGAAATTCTCGTCGACCTGAACCTGCCGCAAAACGCCTCGATCGATGAAACCCGCAAAGCGGTGGACAAGCTCGAAGCGACGCTCAAGGGCGACCCGGACATCGTGCGCTGGAGCACTTACATCGGTCAGGGCGCGATCCGTTTCTACCTGCCCCTTGATCAGCAATTGCAGAACCCGTACTACGCGCAGCTGGTGATCGTCAGCAAGGACTTCGAAGCCCGCGAGGCCCTTAGCCAGCGCTTGCGTGAGCGGCTGCACAAAGACTTCGTCGGCATCGGCAGCTACGTGCAGGCCCTGGAAATGGGCCCGCCCGTGGGGCGTCCGATTCAGTATCGAGTCAGCGGCAAAGACGTCGATCAGGTGCGCAAACACGCCATCGACCTGGCCACCGAACTGGACAAGAACCCGCACATCGGCGAGATCATTTACGACTGGAACGAGCCGGGCAAAGTCCTGCGCATCGACATCGCCCAGGACAAGGCGCGGCAACTCGGGCTGTCGTCCGAAGACGTCGCCAACCTGATGAACAGCATTGTCAGCGGCTCGCCGTTGACCCAGGTCGATGACGATATCTACCTGATCAACGTGGTCGGTCGCGCGGTGGATTCCGAACGCGGCACGCCGGAAACCCTGCAGAACCTGCAGATCGTCACGCCGAGCGGCACCTCGATTCCGCTGCTGGCGTTCGCCACCGTGCGCTATGAACTGGAGCAGCCGCTGGTGTGGCGTCGTGACCGCTTGCCGACCATCACCATCAAGGCCTCGGTGCGTGACGAGATACAGCCGACCGATCTGGTGAAACTGCTCAAGCCGTCGATCGATGCTTTTGCCTCGAAACTGCCGGTCGGCTACAAGGTCGCCACCGGCGGCACGGTCGAGGAAAGCGGCAAGGCCCAGGGACCGATTGCCAAGGTGTTGCCGCTGATGCTGTTCCTCATGGCGACGTTCCTGATGATTCAGTTGCACAGCGTGCAGAAGATGTTCCTGGTCGCCAGTGTCGCGCCGCTGGGGTTGATCGGCGTGGTCCTGGCGCTGGTGCCGACTGGCACGCCGATGGGCTTCGTGGCGATCCTCGGGATTCTCGCGCTGATCGGCATCATCATCCGCAACTCGGTGATTCTGGTGACGCAGATCGATGAGTTCGAGCAGAAAGGCTATGCGCCGTGGGACGCGGTGGTCGAAGCCACCGAACACCGGCGTCGGCCGATTCTGCTGACCGCAGCGGCGGCGAGCATGGGCATGATCCCGATCGCCCGCGAAGTGTTCTGGGGGCCGATGGCCTACGCGATGATTGGTGGCATCGTCGTGGCGACGCTGCTGACGCTGCTGTTTCTGCCGGCGCTGTATGTGGCCTGGTACAAGATTCGCGAACCGCAGAAGGATGAAAAGCCGGCGCAGTGAGCTAGCCCCTGCGATCTTTGGGAAAGGTCTGACTTACAGGGTGAGTGGACTGCGCTAACGTCCCTTCTTCATTCGAAGAGGGACGTGCCATGTCGACTGTTTCCGGCTTGTTACGCGGATGGTTGCTGCTCGCTGGCTTGAGCCTGTCGCCGGCAGTACTGGCCGAAGTGCTGCTGGAAAACCGGCTGTGGCGGGTGCAGGTCGATCCTGCGACGCTGGCGGTGCGCGTTGAAGCCGCCGGCGCTGCGCCGGTGCAGGCCTCGGCCGGTATGCTGCGGCACAAGGTCAGCGACATGGTCAGGCGCGGCAATCGCATCGATTGGCAATGGGACGATGGGCGCTGGTTGCTCAGTGTTGACCTGGACCAGCGTGACCTGACGTTTTCGATTACGGCTAACTCGCCCTCGCAAATCGAGTTTATTCATCAGCCCGCCAGTGCAATGGGCCAGGCGCTGATCTGGCCGCTTGCCGAAGGGCGCTACGTGCCGCGCGGTGACCGGGTGTGGCAGAAGTTCCTGCTCGCGCAGGGCGCGCTCGTTACCACCCAGGACTTGAGCCTGCCGCTTTGGGGGATGGAGTACGAGAATTTCAGCCTGCACTGGCTGCTGACCAACCCTTACAACAACCAACTGCGCTTCAAGACCAATGGTGATGCACTGGGGCTGTCGGCCCGGCATCGATTCACATCGCTTGAACCCTCAAAACCGCTGACCTTCAGCCTGTTTCTCGGCGATGTCGATCCCTTGGCCGGGGCCAAGCGCTACAAGCAGTGGCTCATTGAAAGCGATCAATATGAAACCTTGGCGAACAAGCTGATCAAGACCCCGCAAGCCGCCAAGCTGATCGGTGCCGCGCATGTCTATCTATGGGGCAACGACCCGCTCGGCCCTGACGATGTGCGCAACTGGCCGCTGCTGATTGCCCGGTTGCGCGGCTCGGGTGTGCTGGTCAGTGAACTTCGGGCAGCAATGGATGCTGAAGCGCTGCGGTTGCTCGCCAGCGAGACCGTACTCAATCGCTATCAACAGACTGTGATGCTGCGCAGTCTCAATCGCGCGCTGACCGTTCAGGCGCGCAAAACCTGGCAGGCGCGTGCGGTGCCGGACATGCAGGCGCTGGCCAACGGGTACGCTGAGGTGCGCGAGCAGCTGGCCGATGTTCTGAAGGGTACGCTGGCGCCTGATCCTTCGCGCTGGGGGCGCACCTTGTCGCGACGAACCACTGAACGCTTGCAGAGCGCTGGACTTTCGCGTTTATGGCTTGGGCTCGGCGAGGGCTGGGAAGGTGGACTCTGGCACCCGGAGGCGGTGCGCGCCGCCGTCTCTGCGGGGTATCTGATTGCCCCCTATGACTCCTATGAAACCGCGCTGCGCGAGGACGAAAATCCGGACTGGACCACCGCGCACCTCGGCGATCGGGCCAATACCGAGTGCGCGATCGTGGAGGAAAACGGTGCGCTGAAAAGCGGGTTTCAGCAGTCCGGTCACTATACCGATCCGCGATGTGTGCGACCGTTACTTGAGCGGCGCATCGATGCAATCCAGAAGGTTGCCGGGTTCAACAGTTGGTTTCTCGATGCCTATGCCGCTGGGATGCTCTTCGACAGTTATCGTCCCGGCGCACCGATGACCCAGGCGCAAAATGCCGCGGGCAACGTTGCAGCATCGCGCTGGATCAACGAAGTGTTGCAGCTGCCGAGCGGCTCCGAGGATGGCAATGCCGCCACCGCACAGGGGGTCTTGTTCGCACATGGCATGCAGACGCCAGTGATCGGTTGGGGCGATCGCGACATGCAGCAGCCGGGCACAGCGGACTTTTTCGTCGGCCCATGGTACCCACCGGAGCAGCCTGCGGTGTTCTTCAAACCGACCCGATTGAAGGCTGACTACCGACGCGTTCATTTCGCCCCCGCCAGCCGTTTACCGCTGTATCAGGCGGTGTTCCACGGCTCTGTCATCACCAGTCATCACTGGTTGTTCGATAATCTGAAACTGAGCGACGTGCGGGTGGAAAACGAGCTCACCCAGTTGCTCTACAACGTACCGCCGCTGTACCACCTGAGTGCGGCCAGCCTTGATCAGCGCTTGCCGCTGATCGTGCGTCAGGATCGATTCTTTCGTCCGCTGCACGAACGTCTGGCGACGCAAGCGCTGACCGCTTTTGACTGGTTGAGCGAGGATCGCCTGGTCCAGCAGACGACGTTTGCCGACGGCACGCGACTGCTGGCCAATTTCGACGCCGCTCCACGCAATTGGCAGGGCCGGACGTTACCGGGACACAGCATGACTGCACTGTTAGCGGACGGCAGCGACAGCCAGTATCAGGTACAAGCAGCGCCCTGATTCAGACTTTGCGCCACACGCTCGCCAGCCACGGCTGCTGTTCGCGCGGCAAGCCCGCAGGCCGGTAATAATGCTCCAGCTCGACAAAACCCGCCGCCGTCAGCAACCCGCGCCAGGCTTCGAGATCGTGATACGAGCCGTAGCGCGGCCCATTCCAGCCCTCTTGATTGTCGCCACGCGGATTGGAACTGAACAGCACGCCACCCGGTTTCAAGGTGCCGTGCAATTGCCGTAGCACTTGCGGCAACACCTGCAACGGCACATGAAACAGCACGGCATTGGCGAAGATGCCGTCGAAGCGCTCGGCGGGTAGATCAAGCTTGAGAAAGTCCTGCTGCCAGACTTCGCAACCGCTGTCCTGGCGGGCCATGCGCGCGAATTCCTGTGAGCCATCAAGGCCGATCGCGACGTGGCCCATGCGCGTGAAGGTTTGCAAATCCCGGCCCGGCCCGCAGCCGAAATCGAGAATTGTCAACGGCGACTCAGCCTGAATGTGGCGCAGCAAGGCCTCGATGTTCTGACTGACATCGTGGTCGCGAGTGCCTTCACGGAAATCCTCGGCCACCGAGTTGTAGTGACCGAGGGTAGTGGCGGTGATCTGTTCGAGGTCGCTGGGCGTTTGCTTCATGTTCGATGCTGTATTGGCGGTGTGAGGGCGGACTATAAGCTTTTTCACCGGCAAAAAAACGCCGCCTGCGCTGGGGCCAGTGCAGGCGGCGATGGGTGCCAGGCTTCAGTGCTGCTTGGCTCCCAGACAATCGATCGAGCGGTCCATCATCGCCTTGGCCATTTCCAGCAGATGCCAGACCGAGAACACCATGGCCCGATCCGCGCCCCCGAGCTGGTCACCGCATTGATGGACGGTCACCGAAGCGCAGCGCAGCAGATCGGCAACATACAGTTGGGCGTCCTCCAGCGTCACATCTTCGCTGATGCTGTAGACGCGTTTCTGTCCAGCCAACGTGACCTGATTGCCGGCCAGATGTGAGTCGACGGCGCGGCACAGTGCAGAGCGATCCTTGAGCAAATCCTCGGTGAACCGCTTGCTTGAGGTAAGGCTGAGTGGCGGATCGGCAAGTTTCTTTTCCATGGGTAAACTCCTGACTTCAAGTGGGAGCCAACCATTTCGCGACTAAACGAGCAGGACGGCGGCTGCACGCGGATCAGTTGCCGGCCGGACAACTGAATCCAGTCACCGCAAAACAGTGACGACCGGAGATTAGCTACAGGATATTTCGGGTACAAGCGGGCAAATTATTCTAGGAATCGTCCTGCAAACCCGCGTGCTTCAGGCTGGCGAAACGACAAAAGTGGTGTAGGAAGCATCTGATTTTGACGAAGGGCATCGCCCAAAATACTGCGATCACATGGGTCTGGTTGATGGCCACCTGCCGCTATCGACCTTAGCGCTTATTCAGCCCCCGCGCCAGCCTGTCGCCACCCAACTGAATCACCGCCACCAGCGCCACCAGCAAGACGATCACCGTCAACATGATCTGGCTATCGAAGCGCTGATAACCGTAGCGGTAAGCGATATCCCCCAGCCCACCAGCACCAATTGCCCCAGCCATGGCCGACGAATTGATCATCGTCACGAGCGTGATGGTGAACCCCCCGACAATCCCCGGCAGCGCCTCGGGCAGCAGCACGTGCCAGACGATGTGCCAGCGCCGGCAACCCATGGCCTGTGCGGCTTCGATCAGCCCATGATCGACCTCGCGCAGACTCACTTCGGCAATCCGTGCGAAGAACGGCGTTGCGGCGATTGTCAGCGGCACCACAGCGGCCCACACGCCATAGGTAGTGCCGACGATCAGGCGGGTGAATGGAATCAGCGCGACCATCAGAATCAGGAACGGGATCGAGCGGAACAGATTGACGAAGGCGCCCAGCGCACGGTTCAACAGCGGCGCCTCATAGATCCCGCTCTTGTCGCTGGTGACCAGAATCACCGCCATGGGAATCCCCACCAGCAGCGCGATCAACGAGGACACGCCAACCATCAGGAAGGTGTCGATAAAACCCTGCAGCAAGCGATCAAACCACATAGCCCAATACCTCCACTCGTTGCGCCCATTGCCCGGCGCGTTCGCGCAATTGCTCGGCGCTGAACGCCGAACCGCTGACGGCCAGTAAAAGCTGCCCCAGCGCATGACCCTGAATCCTTTCCACGCCGCCCTGAAGCAGCTTCACTCGGCCACCCAATGCCGCGAACAACGCGGCCAGATCCGGCTCATCAGCGGCACTGCCGGTGAACTGCAAACGCAACACCACCGCTGCATTTGAAGCCGTGGATTGCGCCTGCAATCGGCTTTGCAGTTCTTCCGGCAAGGCGTGTTGCAGCGGCGCGAGCAAAGTCTGGCTGACTGCGTGTTGCGGATTGCCGAACACTTGCCACACCGGCCCTTGCTCGACCACATGGCCATGCTCAAGCACGACGACGCGATCGCAGATCTCGCGGATCACTGCCATTTCGTGAGTGATCAGCACAATGGTCAGGCCCAGGCGTTTGTTGATCTCGCGCAACAGGCCGAGGATCGACTGCGTGGTTTCCGGGTCGAGCGCCGATGTAGCTTCATCGCAGAGCAGAATGTCCGGGTCATGCACCAGCGCACGGGCGATGCCGACACGCTGTTTCTGCCCACCGGAGAGTTGCGCCGGGTACGCCTTGTGCTTGCCTTGCAGGCCGACCAGTTCGAGCAGTTCGCGAACCTTGTTGTCGCGCTGCTCCTTCGGCACGCCGGCGACTTTCAGCGGCAACTCGACGTTCTGCCAGACGGTCTTGGCCGACATCAGATTGAAGTGCTGGAAGATCATGCCGATGCGCCGGCGCAGGGCGACGAGGCGGTCTTCATCGAACTCGCCGATATCCACCTGATCGATCAGCACCCGCCCCGACGTTGGCTGCTCCAGGCGATTGATCGTGCGAATCAGCGACGACTTGCCAGCGCCGCTGCGGCCGATGATGCCAAACACTTCACCGCGCTGAATCGCCAGGTCGATGCCCTGCAAAGCCGCGACCGGACCTTGTCGGCCGTTGTAGGTTTTGCCCACGCCAATAAAGCGTACGTGGGCGCGATTCAACTCGGGATGCAGCTCGGTTTTTTCAGCATTGTGTGGCTCTGGAAGCTCCAGTCGCCGTTGGATCGCCGCAGTCATGTTCAGCTTTTCCAACCGGCCTGATAGAGCTTGCCGTGGGCCTTGTCCAGTGCCGCGCGAACGGCCGGTGAATGCTGATAGATGTCGACGAACTTGATCAGGCGCGGGTCGGTTTTGCTCTTCGGCTGGATGACGAACTGGATCACGTATTCCTTGTGATCGAGACCGTCGAACAGCAGCGCCGAGCCGGCATCGAAGGTCTTCGCCAGACGGATGTAGGCTGGATAACCCTGGACCAGGTCGGCGTCGTCATAGGCGCGCACCAGTTGCACGGCTTCGACCTGCAGGATCCTGATGTTCTTCGGATTGGCGACGATGTCGTCCTCGGTGGCTTTGTAGCCGACGCCCGGTTTCAGGGTGATCAAACCGGCCTTGGCGAGCAATTGCAGACCGCGACCGCTGTTGATCGGGTCGTTGGCGATGGCGACGCTGGCGCCTTCGGGCAGCTCATCGAAGCTTTTGTATTTCTTCGAATACAGACCGACGTTGTTAATGATCCCAGGAGCGAATGGCACCAGATCGAAACCGGACGCGGCTTTGGCGTTTTCCAGGAACGGGATGTGCTGGAAGTAATTCACGTCGATGTCGCCAGCGGCGAGGCTGACGTTGGGCGCGATCCAGTCGGTGAATTCCACCAGTTCGACTTTCAGGCCTTGTTTGGAGGCTTCCTCGACGGCGGCTTCCAGCGGGATGGCAAAAGCGGCGGTGGTGCCGATTTTCAGCGGCGCATCGGCAGCAAACACCGCCGAGCTGAACAGGCCGAAGGCCAGGGCCAGTGCTTTGACTGGGTGGGACAGGGTTTTTTTGGTCATGGTGGTTTTTCCAGTCAGTGCATAAGATTTGTGGTGTCTGTTGTGGCCTCATCGCTGGCAAGCCAGCTCCCACAGGTTTTGTGTGCGCCGCAGACCCTTGTGGGAGCTGGCTTGCCAGCGATGCTTTTAGCGTCGGTACGAAGAGCCGGTATGTTGCTCAGGCAACTGCGCCTCACCGTGAAACAATTTCTCGCGCAAGGTCCCGCTGTCATACGCAGTCTTGTACGAGCCGCGCCGCTGCAACTCGGGAATCACCAGTTCGATGAAATCGACATAGCTTTCCGGGGTGACGATGCGGGTCAGGTTGAAGCCGTCCAGACCGGTTTCGGCGATCCACGACTCCAGCTCATCTGCGACTTTTTCAGGCGAACCGACCACGGTGATGTAGCGGCCACCGAGGGCGTGCTGGTCGAGCAATTTGCGCCGGGTCCAGTCGTTGTTCTGCAGGTTTTTCGTCGCCGACTGAATCGCATTGCTCTTCACGTACTGGATCGGTTCGTCGATTTCGTACTGGGCAAAGTCGATACCGGTGGACGCGGAAAAGTGCGCCACGCCGGCCTCGGCGCTGGCGTAGCTGAGATACTCGGCATGCTTGGCCCACGCCGCTTCTTCGGTGGCGCCAACGATCACATTGAGGCCCATGAACACCTTGATGTCTTGAGGATTGCGCCCGGCTTCGACGGCGCTGGCGCGGACCTTGTCGACCTGCACTTTGGTCGATGGTTTGTTCTGGCCGCTGATGAACACGCACTCGGCATGACGCCCGGCAAACAGCAAGCCGCGATCGGAGCTGCCGGCCTGAAACAGCACCGGCGTGCGCTGCGGCGACGGTTCGCAGAGGTGATAACCCTCGACCTCATAGAACTCGCCCTGGTGCACGACCTTGTGCACTTTGTCCGGGTCGGCGTAGATGCGCTGCTCGCGATCGTTGCGCACCGCGCCGTTCTCCCAGCTGCCTTCCCAGAGCTTGTACAAGACCTGCAGATATTCTTCGGCCTGGTCGTAGCGGCGGTCATGTTCGACCTGCTCGTTGAGACCCATGGCTTTGGCGGCGCTGTCCAGGTAACCGGTGACGATGTTCCAGCCGACCCGGCCGCGACTCAAATGATCGAGCGTCGACATGCGTCGGGCGAACAGATACGGCGGCTCGTAAGTTAGATTGGCGGTCAGGCCGAAACCGAGGTTTCTGGTAACAGCGGCCATGGCCGAAACCAGCAGCAGCGGATCGTTGACCGGCAACTGGATCGACTCTTTCAGCGTGACGTCCACCGAGTTCTGGTAGACGTCGTAGACGCCGACGATGTCAGCGATGAACAAGCCATCGAACAATCCACGCTCAAGCAACTGCGCCAGTTCGGTCCAGTACTCGATCGTGTTGTAGCGGGTCGAGGTGTCGCGCGGGTGCGTCCACAGGCCGTGATTGATGTGGCCGATGCAGTTCATGTTGAACGCGTTGAGCAGAATCTTCTTTTTCGCAGCAGTCATCAGATCGTCCCTCGCAGCGGAGGGTTTTCATCGTTGAGGTAGTAATTGCCCACGGCGTGATATTTCCAGCGCACCGGGTCGTGCAGGGTGTGCACGCGCGCGTTGCGCCAGTGGCGGTCGAGGCCGTGTTCACTCAGCGTCGCCTGGCTGCCGGCCAGTTCGAACAGGGTGCTGCCAGCGGCGAGGGAAATTTCCGTGCTGATCGCCCGCGCTTCGGCGACTGCGATCGAGGCGGCGGCGACGGTTTCTGCGTTGGTTTCGGCTTGCGCGGCATCGAGGATTTCGCCGGCACGTTCGAGCAAGGCTTCGGTGGCGTGCAGCCGAATGCTCAAGTGGCCGAAGCTCTTCAATGTGAGCGGATCTTCGGTGGCCGTGTCGTTGCCGGAATCGATCCACGGACGGGTCTTGCTGCGCACGAAATGCAAGGCATCTTCGAAAGCTGCGCGGGCGATGCCGGTGTCGATGGCGGCGTGGAGAATCTGCGCCAGCGGGCCGACCGTGGTCGGGCGCTCGAAAGCGCTCTGGAACGGCAGCACGTCTTCCGCCGCTACATACACATCTTCGAACACTACCGAGCCGCTGCCAGTGGTGCGCTGGCCGAAGCCGCTCCAGTCGTCGATTACCGTCAGGCCCTTGCTCTCGCGCGGGACGAAGGCCAGTTGCTGTACGCCGTTTTCATCGACCACCGACGTCGGAATGCGCTGCGCGTAAATCGCCCCGGTCGAGTAGAACTTGCGACCGTTGATGCGATAACCATCACCATCGCGGGTGAGACGGGTGACGCGGTCGTGAGCGGTTTTGGTGCCCAGTTCTGCCAAGGCATTGCCAAAGCGCTGGCCGGCGAGGACCTCGGCGTACAGGCGCTTTTTCTGTTCATCGCTGCCATTCACGCGCAGCACTTCCAGTGCGTAGAAATGGTTCTGCGGAATCTGCCCGAGCGAGCCGTCCGCCTGCGCGATCAGGGCGATGACTTTGGCCAGGGTGACGTTGGATACACCCGCGCCGCCATATTCTTTCGGCACGCTGATGCCCCACAGGCCGGAGCGGGAAAACACTTCCAGCTCGGCCAATGGCAGGCGGCGTTCGCGGTCGCGCAGGGCGCTGTCGCGTTGGAAATCTTCGGCCAGGTCACTGGCGACGATCAGGGCTTGCTCATCGCTGGTGATGAGCGCGACGTGATGGGAAAGCGTCATAGGGGGTTCTCCAGATGACTGGTCGTCTCAGATCCAGGAATGGCGAGCCGGCAAAGTGCCGTTCAGGCGATAGGCGCCGACCGCGTGATATTTCCAGCGCACCGGGTCGTGCAGGGTGTGCACGCGGGCGTTGCGCCAGTGGCGATCCAGATTGAATTCGGCGAGGGTCGCGCGGCTGCCGGCCAGTTCGAAGAGCTTTTCGCTGGCCAGCAGCGAAATCTCGGTGGTCAGCACTTTTGCTTCGGCCACGGCGATCGAAGCGCGTGCCGCCGATTCGGCAGTCAGCGGCGCGGCGTGGACGTCATCGAGCACTTTTCCGGCCTTGCGCAGCAGCGCTTCGGCGGCGTGCAGTTCAATTTTCAGTTTGCCGATATCGGCGATCACGTAGAGGTCATCGCTGGCGCGCTCGACCTTGGCGTCGATCCATGGCCGTGCGCGGGTTTTGACGAACTCGATGGCGTCGTTGATGGCGCCACGGGCGATGCCGGCGTCAATGGCTGCTTGAATCAGCTGCGACACTGCGCCCTGGGTGTTCGGCTTGTCGTTGATCTTCCAGTTGTCGATGACCAGGCTCGACTCGACGCGCACGTTGTTCAGCAGGATCGTGCCGCTGGCGGTGGTGCGCTGACCGAAGCCCGACCAGTCATCGACGATGCGCAACCCCGGCGTGCCGCGACGGACGAAGGCCAGCACTTGCTTGCCGTCATCGTTGAGCGCTTTCACCGCGACCCAATGCGCAAACAGCGCGCCGGTGGAGTAGAACTTCTGGCCGTTGATTACGTAATCGTCGCCGTCAGCGGTGATCCGCGCCTTCAGTTCCAGGGTGTTTTTCGTGCCGCGTTCCGGGCCGGCATTGCCGATGCGCCAGCCTTCCAGAACACTCTGGAACAGCTGCTTTTTCTGCGCTTGGGTGGCGGTGCCGAGCAGCAGATGGATGATGCCGAACTGGTTCTGCGGGATCTGTCCGAGCGCCGGGTCGGCGGCAGAAATGATCGCGAATACTTCGGCCAATGTGACGAAGGAAACCTGCGGGCCACCGTATTCGCGCGGGATGGCAATGCTGCCCAGACCGCTGCGGGTGAACTGTTCGATTTCCGACCATGGCAGCTTGCGCTGACGGTCGCGTTTGGCCGCCTGCACACGGGCGGCTTGCGCCAGCTCGTGGGCGGCCTTGATAGCTTGAGCGTCGTTGCGCAGTACTTGCGCGGGCAACAACAGCGGGGCGATGTCCAGATCGGACTGCACGTTGGCATCTGCAAGACTGGACATCAGTGCCGCTCCCTGGCTGCACGCAATGCCCTGGCGATCTGCACTGGGGTGATTGTGTTCCGGACCATACCTACCTCACATCTCATGAAAAACGCCGCGAAGTGCGACGATTGAAAGAATGTCCGGTGGTCCGGTTCATATACCCTAAGCGTGTATAAAATTTAAATAAACTAACTTTTAGGAATATGCATAGAAGGGGGATGTTCGGCTTGGTTAACGACTTTCAGGTGAGAGGTCACTGACCTCCCACCTTGGGCAGGTCTCACTTGGTACGTGATTCGGCGGCCTTTAATTCGGGTTTCAACGGGACTTTTACGTACGGATTCACGCAACCGATTTTCAACGTGCGCGGCGGTGCCCAGCGCGAGTTGTTACCGACCCGGTCGAGGATGCAGTAGGTCACGTCCAGCCGCAGGTCTTCGCCCGCTTCGACAATGACCGCCGGTGGCACCCAGACCTGAATCGGCAGCCCGACATCGGCCGCAGTGACTGGCGCCAGATCCATGCGCACATCGCCCCAGCGCAATGTGATGGCGTCGTCTTCTGCCATGTTCAGATAAGGCTCGATGGTCAGCGGCACGCCGCGTTTGATCTGGCTGGGGTTCACGCCCTGACGGCGAATCGCTTCGGGGATGATCACTGGTGCCAGTTGCTGGTTTTCGTCTTCGCACTGCCCAGTGGGCTGACCACCGGGGCAATCGAGTTTGACCTGCACCCGGGTCGCCGCCGACAGTGCCGGACCCTGGCCGACCTGCATCACGCGGTAGTGAATGCGCGCGGTGCCATTGGTGATGAAACTCTCCGGCACCCGCAGGCTGACCGACTCACCCACATCGTCTGCGCTGAGGACTTTTGACGCGACATAGCATTTGTTCCAGAACAGTTCGATCAGATCGCCAACGTCCATGTCGCGGTAGGGCGGTACATTGATCAGCAGATGGGCCGCTGTCGCCTGGTTGATGCCGGTTTTTTGTGCGCATGCCAGCGTTGGCGCTGCAAGTTCGGGGGTGTGCGAAGTGCGGGTCATCGGTTTCTCTCCTTGAAGTCTTGCAGCGAAATCCGTTTCTGGACAACAAAAAAGACGCGAATCAACTGGCAATAAGAGCGAAAACTATTTGTTCGATTTTAGTGCGAGTTGTTTGAACTAATTGGCGCCGGTTGCCGACTAGATAAAAGTCTGCGGAGAGGGGTGTCAATAGAGGGGCTTAGTTAATGCGTGAATTACAAGTTAATCAGAAAGCTCCTACGTCACCTAGGCAATATACCTAGTGGTACGCGCGAAACCAGCTACAGATAAACGGCTATTGCGCAGGGTTTTGCGCGGGTTTGTTCGCAGGCAAACGTATGAAAATATGACGAGTCGAAGATGCGCGTAACCGTTGCGCAATATATATCTGCGCTCGCAAGTAACAAATGTAGAGAAGATTGAAATGCCGGGAGAGAGGTAACTTCCATCCGTGGAAGTGGAGGGGTATTACTGAGGAAGTTGTCAGGCGTGATTCAGAAACTTGCTGAGAAACTGTTTGGTGCGTTCTTCTTTCGGGTCGGCAAACAGTGCCTTGGCTTCACCCTGTTCAACAATTACGCCCTTGTCGAAAAACACCACGCGATTGGCCACGTCACGGGCAAAACCCATTTCGTGGGTGACAATCACCATCGTGCGATTTTCTTCGGCAAGACCGCGAATGGTCGCCAGCACTTCACCGACCAGTTCCGGGTCGAGCGCTGAAGTCGGTTCGTCGAACAGAATCACTTCCGGCTCCATCGCCAGCGCCCGGGCAATCGCCACGCGCTGTTGCTGGCCACCGGAGAGACGGCGCGGGTAGGCGTCCTCTTTGCCGGCAAGCCCCACTTTGGTCAGCAGCTTTTTACCCAGAGCAACTGCCTGGTCGCGCGGCATCTTCTTGACCACGATCGGGCCTTCGATGACGTTTTCCAAAGCAGTGCGGTGGGGGAACAGGTTGAAGTTCTGGAACACGAAGCCGACGTGCTGGCGCAGGTTGCGCACCAGACTCTGCTGCTGGTTCAGCGGGCGGCTGGTATCGATTTCGATATCGCCGACCTTGATCCGGCCGCTGGTGGGTTCTTCGAGGAAATTCAGGCAGCGCAGGAATGTCGTTTTCCCCGAGCCACTGGGGCCGATGATCGCGACGACTTCGCCTTCCTTTACCTCAAGGTCGATGCCGTTGAGCACGACCTGACCCTTGAATTGCTTGGTCAGTTTTTCCACGACAATCATCGCGTCAGGACTCCTGGTCGTGCCGATTGACCCGCTCTTCCAACTTGTTCTGCAAGTGCGAAAGCACCGTGGCCAGAATCCAGTAGATCAGCGCGGCGGCAAGATACATGGTGAAGACTTCGAAAGTCCGGGCGGTAATCAGCTGCGCCTGACGGAACAGCTCCGGCACCTGAATGGTCGCGGCCAGCGCCGTGTCCTTGACCAGCGAAATGAAGCTGTTGCCCAGCGGCGGCAATGCCGTGCGCATCGCTTGCGGCAGGATGGCCCGGCGCAGGGTCTGCGCGCGGGTCATGCCGATACTCGCAGCGGCTTCCCACTGACCGCGTTCGATCGAACCGATCGCGGCACGGAGGATTTCACAGGCGTAGGCGGCCATGTTCAGCGAGAAACCGATCAGTGCTGCCGGCAGCGGATCAAGCTCCATGCCCAGTTGCGGCAAGCCGTAATAGATCACGAACAGCTGCACCAGCAACGGCGTGCCGCGAAAGAACGACACGTAGATGCGGGCCAGCCAACTGACCGATTTGAAGCGCGACAGGCGCATCAGCGCGAGGCCGAAGCCCAGCAGCAGACCGAAGAACATCCCGCCGAGGCTGAGGACTACCGTGTAGTACGCGCCCTTCAACAGAAAGGGCGCGGAATCCAGCGCGAGTTGGAAAGCCTCTTCCATTATTTAGTGACGTCTGCGTTGAAGTACTTCGTCGACAGTTTCTCGAGAGTGCCGTCAGCACGCAGTTCGTCGAGCGCCTTGTTCACCGCAGCCAGCAGTTCAGGCTCGCCTTTGCGCAGGGCGATACCGGATTCCTGACGCGAGAAGGCCTCGCCGGCAGCCACGGTTTTCGGGGCTTTCTTGGCGTATTCGAGGGCAGCCAGACGGTCGATCAGGATGGCATCGGTACGACCGTTGTTGAGGTCGGCGAACTTGGTCGGATCATCATCGTAGGTGCGCACGTCAGCACCCGGCACGTTGGCGCGAACCCACTGCTCGTAGTTGGTGCCCAGGCCGACACCGACTTTCTTGCCGGACAGGTCAGCGGCAGTCTTGATGTTCAGCGCCGACTCTTTGCTTTTCAGCACGAGGGCCTGGATGCCAGAGACGGTATACGGTTCGGAGAAGTCGTACTTCTTCTTGCGCTCGTCGGAGATGGTCACTTGGTTGACCACCAGATCCAGACGTTTGGATTCAAGTGCGGCGAGGATGCCGTCCCATTTGGTCGGCTGGATCTTGGCTTTGACGCCGAGCTTTTGCGCCAGCGCTTCGGACAGCTCCACTTCGAAACCGGACAGCTTGCCGTTTTCGTCAACAAAGCTGAACGGTGGGTAAGTGCCTTCCAGGCCGACGTTGAGCACGCCTTTGTCCTTGATCTGTTGCAACTGCTCACCGGCCACTGCCTGACCGATCAGGCCAGCGCTGAGCGCAAGACCCAGCGAACCGACCAGCAGAGTGCGACGTAGTGCGGAAAAATTCATGACAAGCCCCTGTGTTTTCTTATGGAAGACGCTTAAGGAATGTAGGCAAATTGGTGATTTGAACGACAGCGCTATCCTGCCTTAAAGCAGCTTAAGCGTCTCGCCCGAAATTCGCCTGCGGCGAGACTATAAGATGTCTGTTTTAGACTTGAAAATACTAGATTGTGTTTCTTTTAGAGTTTTTTGGAATATGTGCCAGTTCTGGTGTGGCGAGGAGATTTATCCCCGTTCGGCTGCACAACAGTTGCAAAGTCCTGCGACGTGTACTCACTTGCGAAGGCAAGGGGCCGCTCCGCGACCCAACGGGGATAAATCCCCTCGCCACAGGTATCTGCAATCTGCAGTGATCACCTTGTCAGAAAATCCTTGTAGGCAAACAACGCTGGCGCTCCGCCGGTGTGCAGGAAGATGATCGGGCCGTCATCGAAGCGCTGCCGGCCGATCCCGTCGAGCAGACCGGCCATGGCCTTGCCGGTGTAAACCGGGTCAAGCAACAGACCTTCCTGAGCCGCCAACAGTTTCACCGCCGCCAGCGTTCCGGCATTCGGCTCGCCATAACGCGGGGCGAAATATTCGTCCCACAGCTCGACCTTGAAGCTGGTCGGCAACTCGACGCCCAGCAGCTCAGCGGTGCGTTCGGCCAAACCCTGAACCTTCGGCCGCTGATCTTCTTCACTGCGCGAAACGGTCACGCCGATCACCGGCAGTTGCGGCAGCGCCTCACTTAGCGCCAGTCCGAGACCACTGTGAGTACCGGCACTGCCTGAAGCCAGCACCACCGCGGCGAAATCGAGGCCGCCGTCCTTGATCTGCTCAGCCAGCTCCAGCCCGGCGCGCACATAACCCAGAGCACCAAGGGCGTTGGAGCCGCCGATCGGCACCAGATACGGCTTCTTGCCGTTGCTGCGCAGGCGGGCGGCGAGGGCAGTCAGTTGTTCGTCGGCGTTGTCGAGGTTGTCGACCAACTCGACCTTGGTGTCGAACAGATCCAGCAGCAGGCGGTTGCCGTTGCCGGTGTAATTTCCGTCATCAGTGCCCAGCGGGTTTTCCAGCAGCGCCACACAACCGAGGCCGAGTTTCGCGGCCAGCGCGGCGGTTTGGCGCACGTGGTTCGATTGCAGCGCACCGGCCGTGATCAGCGTGTCAGCACCTTGCGCGAGCGCGTCGGCGGCGAGGTATTCGAGTTTGCGCAGCTTGTTGCCACCCATCGCCAGCGGCGTCAGGTCATCGCGTTTGATGTACACCTCGCGACCGAGCCAGGTGGACAGGCGCTCGAGTTTTTCCAGCGGCGTGGGGTGGCTCAGCAGTTCGAGACGGGGGAAGCGTTGCAGCTGTTGTTTGATCATGGGTCCGTACTGGCGCAGAAGAATGAAAGGACTATAGGCACGCGTTTTTGCACGGGCAACCGCCAATCGCTTATAGCCAAATGGACTGAGG
The DNA here is from genome assembly GCF_029959775.1 of Pseudomonas sp. PS01270. Lineage (NCBI taxonomy): Bacteria > Pseudomonadati > Pseudomonadota > Gammaproteobacteria > Pseudomonadales > Pseudomonadaceae > Pseudomonas > Pseudomonas sp. PS01270. Next base: position 39,774 of record NZ_JASCPT010000041.1, read on the forward strand.
CCAGCACTATCGGTTCTTAATTCGTCGGCAAAGGCATGCCGTAAAGTAGGCGCCGATGACGCGGCCAGACAGTCCGGCCGCCCGTGAGGAGTCTTTACCGTGAGCGAGCGTTCCAGCCATTGGCAATTGCAGACCATCGTCAGCCAGCTGCGCAGCGCGCGGGATCAGTGGCGCGCACAGAATGGTCGCGCTTCAGGGGAGCAGGGCGGCCGCGAATTGCCATCGCGAGCGGCGATGGCGGAAATCCTCGAGGCGCTGTGTGGCGCGCTGTTCCCGATGCGTCTGGGGCCGGTCGATCTGCGTGAAGAAAGTGAAGATTTCTACGTCGGCCACACGCTTGATGTAGCGCTGAATGCCTTGCTGGCGCAGACGCGCCTGGAGCTGCGTTACGTTGCCCGCCACAGCGCGCAGGACGACAGTGAAGTCGAAACCCGCGCCATCCAGATCGTGCAGGATTTCGCCTTGGCCTTGCCGGGGCTGCGCACGCTGCTCGACACCGATGTGCTCGCGGCCTATCACGGCGACCCGGCGGCACGCAGCGTTGATGAAGTGCTGCTGTGCTATCCGGGCATTCTTGCGGTGATTCACCATCGCCTGGCGCACCATTTATACCGTGCCGGGCTGCCGCTGCTGGCGCGGATCAGCGCGGAAATCGCGCATTCGGCGACGGGCATCGATATCCACCCCGGCGCGCAGATCGGCCGCAGCTTCTTTATCGATCACGGCACCGGTGTGGTGATTGGCGAAACCGCGATCATTGGTGAGCGAGTGCGCATTTATCAGGCGGTGACTTTGGGTGCCAAGCGCTTTCCGGCGGATGAGGACGGCCAATTGCAGAAGGGCCACCCGCGCCATCCGATCGTTGAGGATGACGTAGTGATCTATGCCGGGGCGACGATTCTCGGACGGATCACCATCGGCAAGGGCTCGACCATTGGCGGCAACGTCTGGTTGACGCGCAGCGTGCCGGCGGGGGCGAATCTGACCCAGGCGAATCTGCAGCATGATGACGGGACGCAGAAGTAGGCCGTGGAATCCTTTTCCCCTCACCCCAGCCCTCTCCCGGAGGGAGAGGGGGCCGACCGAGGTGTTTTGCGTCATACATCGACCTGAAATACCGGGTCGATTATGGATTCGGCACGGTTTCCTCAGGTTGGCGCACATTCTGAACATCCTCCAATCAGTCCCCTCTCCCTCAGGGAGAGGGTGTATGTACCGGGGACATGGTGGACACATGTTCGGAGACATGGTGGACGGTTTTAGATCTTCTTACCTGCCGTCACGATCTGCAAGTTCAAGTCGATTCGAGCGACACGATGTCTACTCCAGTAGACATCGTGGATACCGTCCTCCGTCGTCTCCCT
>NZ_JASCPT010000042.1:0-40998 GCF_029959775.1 Pseudomonas sp. PS01270
GGCCTCTTCGCGAGCAGGCTCGCTCCCACATTTGGAATGCGTTACCCCTGTGGGAGCGAGCCTGCTCGCGAAACCGCTTGATCAATCGCCGTAGATATCGGTCTTGAAATACTTCTCGGAAATCTTCTGATATTCGCCATTCGCGCGAATCCCGTCGATGGCGCTGTTCAACTGGCTGACCAGCTCAGCATTGCCCTTGCGCACAGCAATCCCCGCGCCCTCGCCGACGTACTTCGGATCCTTCAGCTCCGGCCCGACAAACGCGTAACCCTTACCGCGCGGCATCGACAGGAAGTCATTGAGCGGAATGGTGTCGGCAAAAATCGCATCAAGGCGCCCCGCCGCCAGGTCCATGTAGATTTCTTCGTTGTTGCTGTAGCGCTTGACGTTGATGCCCTTGGGTTCGAACACCTCGGTGGCATAACGATCGGTGGTGGTCGCGCGCTGCACGCCGACGTTCTTGCCTTTGAGGCTGGCGTACTGATCATCGACCGTAGCGCCTTCCTTCATCACCAGACGCGAAGAAGTGAAATAGTACTTGTGGCTGAAATCCACCGACTTCTTGCGATCTTCGTTGATGGTCATCGACGACAGCGCCATGTCGATCTTCTTCACTTTCAGCGAAGGAATCAGCCCGTCGAACTCACCTTCAACCCACACGCACTTGACCTTCATCTGCGCACACAGGGCGTTGCCGATGTCGTAGTCGAAACCGACGATTTCACCTTTATCGGTTTTCGACGCGAATGGCGGGTAGGCCGCTTCGATGCCGATGCGCAAGGTTTTCTCGGCGGCAAAGGTGCTGGCACAGGCCAGCAGGCTGAAGGCAAGGCCGGTGATGAGGGGGAGTTTCTTCATTGTTCATTCTCTCGCGGGTTGTTGTTGGTTTGGCAAGATGAAGAAGAGCAGCTGCTAGCGGGGAGCTACGAGCGGCAGGATTGAAGCTTTTTTTGTACCTGGAAATCCATATTGGACTTATAGGTACAAACCGTCAATCCGCGAGAAGAGAGTGTCTGCGAGGTTTTTGCCGTTACAGATGGCCCCTTCGCGAGCAAGCTCGCTCCCACATTGGATTTGTGAACGACACAGATCCAATGTGGGAGCGAGCTTGCTCGCGAAGGCGTACTGAGGGGCGCTACAGGAATTACTTTTTCCAGCGATCAGCGGCGGCATGATCACTGTCACGCCCTTCGACCCAACGTGGTCCATCGCTGGTGTTTTCTTTCTTCCAGAACGGCGCGCGGGTTTTCAGGTAGTCCATCACGAAGGCGCAGGCATCGAATGCGGCCTGGCGGTGGGCGCTGGCGGCGCCGACGAAGACGATCGGTTCGCCCGGCTCCAGCGCGCCGATGCGGTGCAGCACTTCCAGTTTCAACAGCGGCCAGCGCTGCTCGGCTTCGACGGCGATCTTGCCGAGGGCCTTCTCGGTCATGCCCGGATAGTGTTCGAGGAACATCCCGGCCACGTCGAGACCGTCGTTGAAGTCGCGCACGTAACCGACAAAGCTCACCACCGCGCCAACGCCGACATTGGACGCGTGCATCGCATTGACTTCAGCGCCCGGATCGAACGGCGTGGCCTGCACGCGAATCGCCATGCTCAGCCTCCGGTCACGGTGGGGAAAAACGCCACTTCGTCGCCATCGACCACCGGCTCGTCGAGCTGGCAGAGGTCTTCGTTACGTGCGCACATCAGGTTCTGCTCGCTCAGCACTTCGGCGCCATCACGTTGCGCCTGCATTTCAAGAACATGCGCCCGAACGTCATCGACGGTGGCGAAATCGCCTTCAACCGCAACCGAATCCACGCCCAGCGCTTCACGGTAGCGGGCAAAAAATTTCACGGTCAGTTTCATGGCTGCTCCGCCTGGAAGTGGCCGCTCTTGCCGCCGACTTTCTCCAGCAGCCGCACGCTTTCGATGGTCATGCCACGGTCGACGGCTTTGCACATGTCGTAAATGGTCAGGGCGGCGACGCTGGCGGCGGTCAGCGCTTCCATCTCGACACCGGTCTGCCCGGACAGCTTGCAGCGGGCGACGATGCGCACGCTGTCCTCACCCTCGGCGCTGAGTTCGACTTTGACGCCAGTCAGCATCAGCGGATGGCACAGGGGAATGAGGTCGCTGGTTTTCTTCGCCGCCTGAATACCGGCAATGCGCGCCACGGCGAACACATCGCCCTTGGGGTGGCCGCCGCTGACGATCATCTGCAGGGTTTCAGGGAGCATGCGCACCAGCGCTTGAGCGGTCGCTTCACGGAACGTCACGGCTTTTTCAGTGACGTCGACCATGTTGGCGCGACCTTGGGAATCGAGATGAGTCAGCACGGGATTACTCCTGATCAGGAGCGTGGATTGTAAACCTGTGGGTCAGATATCCGCATCACTGATTATGAAATCACCGTTGCCCCCTGTGGGAGCGAGCCTGCTCGCGAAAGCGGATTCAGATTCACCATAGATGTCGACTGATACATCGCATTAGCGAGCAGGCTCGCTCCCACAGGAGACATGCATTTATCCATAAAAAAACCGGGCGGCTTTAAGGGGTCGCCCGGTTTGGGTGAAGGGTTACAGATGCGATTCGGCGTATTCGGCCAGGATCGAGCGAGGCACCCCTTGCAGGGTGATGTGCACACCGTTGGGGAAATCCTTGAAGCGTTCGGTCAGGTAGGTCAGCCCGGAGCTGGTCGCGGACAGGTAAGGGGTGTCGATCTGCGCCAGGTTGCCCAGGCACACCACTTTGGAACCGGCGCCGGCACGGGTGATGATGGTTTTCATCTGGTGCGGCGTGAGGTTCTGGCATTCGTCGATCAGGATCAGGCTTTGCTGGAAGCTGCGACCGCGAATGTAGTTGAGCGATTTGAACTGCAACGGCACTTTGCTGAGGATGTAGTCGACGCTGCCATGGGTGTTTTCGTCATCCATGTGCAAGGCTTCGAGGTTGTCGGTGATGGCGCCCAGCCAAGGCTCCATTTTTTCCGCTTCGGTGCCGGGCAGGAAGCCGATTTCCTGGTCCAGACCCTGCACGCTGCGGGTGGCGATGATGCGGCGATAACGTTTGCTGACCATGGTCTGCTCGATCGCAGCGGCCAGCGCCAGAATGGTTTTACCGGAACCGGCGGCGCCGGACAGGTTGACCAGATGAATGTCCGGGTCAAGCAACGCATACAGGGCCAGACTCTGATAGATGTCGCGCGGCTTCAGGCCCCAGGCCTCCTGATGCAGCAGCGGTTCCTGGTGCAGGTCGAGGATCAGCAGGCGGTCTTCCTGGATTTCCTTGATCCAGCCGACAAAGCCCTGCTCGTCGATGATGAACTCGTTGATGTGCACGGCCGGCAGGTTGTCGATCAGTTGCACCTGATGCCAGGTGCGGCCGTGATCCTGACGGGTTTCGACCTTGCTCACGCGGTCCCAGAATGAGCCGGTCATGTTGTGGTAGCCGTTGGGCAGCAGGGACACGTCATCGACCAGTTGGTCGGTGCTGTAGTCCTCGGCGTCGATGCCACAGGCGCGCGCCTTGAGGCGCATGTTGATGTCTTTGGTGACCAGCACCACCGGTTTCTGCGGATCGCGGGTGTGCAGATCAATCAGTTGGTTGATGATTTTGTTGTCGTTCAGGTGCTCGGGCAGAATCAGGTTCGACTCGGCCTGTTTGCTCATCAGAATTGACAGCAAGCCTTTCGGCCCGCCCTTGCCGCGCTGGATCGGCACACCCAGTTCGACGTCCTCGGGGGACGCATCGCCCAAGGTCTTGTCGATCAGGCGGATCGCCTGACGGCATTCGGCGGCCACGCTGTGATGGCCGCTCTTGAGCTTGTCCAGCTCTTCCAGCACGGTCATCGGGATGGCGACGTGGTGTTCTTCGAAATTCAGCAGGGCATTTGGATCGTGAATCAATACGTTGGTATCGAGTACATACAGGATTGGCTGGTTGGAGGAAGGGCTGCGTCCGTGATCATCCATACTCGGTCACCTTTGTGGGAGCCATTCGACGCAATACCTTGACAGTGCTGCGCCTCGAGGTGACTGCCGAATTCATCCACGAGGGCCTGGATGAACTGCACACAATAGGAGTCTGGGAAGACGCCACCTGTGTTGCAGGTTTCGGCGGTCTGTCTTCGTAATACTCCAAAACCGATGACATAAAAAAGCACTTTGACGGTTTTTTTAAGTTTATTTTGCAGAGTGACGAAAAGCCCTTGGCGGACTCCCCGTACCCCGCTAAAGTCGGAAGTCCGCCTGCATCGAATTCCTCCTGAAAATTACCCCAAGCCCAATGTTTCCGGGCTTTTTGTCGTTTCTCAACGAAACGCGTCCTGACAGTCTTCCCAACCGATGCCGCTCTGCGCAGTCTGGGTGATCAGCCACGGCAAGGACGTCTTCACCGCATCCTGTTTCATGTTGAAATTGATCACCCCGTGCCGCCACAGCAGCATCAGGGTCAACACTCGCTGCGCGCTCGCCGGCCCCTTGAGCTTGCCGGCACCGTCCTGGGCATCGATGTCCCACAGCGCCACTTGCAGGCCCTGGCTATTGAAAAAACCCTGCGCGTCACTGCGGCGCTGGCCATCCGGCGGCCGGAACAGCGGCACGTAATTTTCCGGCAGTTTGTTTTTCACCAGATCGGCGCTGCGTCGCACCGAATCCTGCCAGTCCTGCCAATGGCTGTGGGAGCGGAACTCCCAGCCCTGCACGCCCACGCACTGCCGGGAGAAACTCGCCTGCAGGCTGCTGACCGAACGGCCGGTGAGTCGCGCCTGAATATCCTTGCCCAAGACAAAGAATGTCCCGCTCAGATTGGACTTGCGCAGGTATTCGGTCAGCCAGTCGGTGTTGTCCGGTTGCACGTTGGCGGCGCTGTCGAACGTCAGCAGAAACAGCCGGTCGTGCATGTCGTCGCCGTTGCGCTCGTAGTCGCCAAAACGATCGAACTCGTTACTGGTTTGCGGCGACAGCGCAGCCTTGCGCATCAACTCGTCGAGGTACTGCAAATGGAAGATCCGGCTCGGCTCGGCCCATTTGGTGTAATAACTGTCGTCGCTGACCACGAACTTGGCCGCCTGCTCGCGCAGGGTCGGCAGGTCTTCGACGAGGAAGCAGAACGAGGCGTCCTGATCGCAGCTTTGCTGGGCGTGGTTGTAGTTGGCGAGCAAGCGCTGCCAGAGGCGCTGGCGCAGCTGATTGACCGCATCGATATTGACCGTGCGCAGGCCCAGGCGCTGGGCCAGTGCCGCCTCGTCGATGGACTCGGTGCCGAGCAGGCCGCGAGCGAACATGAGAATTTCCGCCCGCGACGCGACGTCGAACAGGGTCGGATTGCTGAGCTGCTCCGGCCAGGTCGTGCGATCCAGCGTCGCCGCGTCGCCGGGCGCCGCCATGGCGCCGACGCTCAGCAGCCACGCGGTGAATATAAGAACAATGCGCAAAGGGATGTCTCCATAACAAAACCCGCGCGGCACTATAGCTGATCCTGTCCTGTTCCCCCTCAGCCACGGATGATCGTTCCCACGCTCTGCGTGGTAACGCCTCCCCGGACGCTCCGCGTCCGACGACTGTGACGCAGAGCGTCACGGGCTGCATTCCCACGCGGAGCGTGGGAACGATCATGTAAATCCGCTTTCGCGAGCAGGCTCGCTCCCACAAGGGGTTTGAGTTAAGCCGTCGATCACCTATGGGCTTGATAGCTGGAGTCAACCCGGACAACCCCCTAGAATCGCCCCCACGATTAAAGGAGACGACTTCATGCTGATGGTGATTTCCCCCGCTAAGACCCTCGACTACGAAACACCGCCGGCGACCCAGCGCTTTACCCAGCCGCAGTACCTCGACCATTCCCAGGAATTGATCCAGCAGTTGCGCGAGCTGAGTCCGGCGCAGATCAGCGAGTTGATGCACGTGTCCGACAAGATCGGTGGCCTCAATGCCGCGCGTTTCGGCAGTTGGACGCCGGCCTTCACCCCGGAAAACGCCAAACAGGCGCTGCTCGCCTTCAAGGGCGATGTGTACACCGGCCTGGATGCGCAGTCCTTCAGCGAGGCGCAATTCGATTACGCGCAAAAACACCTGCGCATGCTCTCCGGCCTTTATGGCCTGCTGCGGCCGCTGGATCTGATGCAACCCTATCGCCTGGAAATGGGCACCAAACTGGCCAACGCCCGTGGCAAGGATCTGTATGCGTTCTGGGGCACGCGCATCAGCGAGTGGCTGAATGAAGCGCTGGCCGAGCAAGGCGATGACGTACTGCTCAACCTTGCATCCAACGAATACTTTTCCGCGGTCAAGCGCAGCGCGTTGAAGGCGCGGATCATCAACACCGAGTTCAAGGATCAGAAGAACGGCCAGTACAAAATCATCAGTTTCTACGCCAAGAAAGCGCGCGGCCTGATGAGCCGTTTTGTGATTCAGGAACGCATCAACGACCCGTCTCAACTCAAGCAATTCGATGTACAGGGTTATCGCTACAGCGCCGAGCAGTCGAAACCCGACAATCTGGTGTTTTTGCGCGACCACGCCCCGGAATAAAGCATGCCCTTTGCACGACTCTTTTCCTCAAGAGTCGTGCAGTCCGCCCGAAGTCAAAATCCCCTCGCGACATATCGCCAATTTAATGGCGCCAATAAAACCACACTCTATTTTCTAATTTTAGTTTCACTCGACACTGAAGTTTTTTTTCAGTAGTGGCACCTAAATTTTTTACCCGTAGTGGCACAAAACTATCGGCCCCGGTTTCGCCCCGATAACTAAAGGGCGAAATCGTTAGTGCTATCAATTTGCACCCAGTGCCATCTTCATCAATATTTCAAAAAATTTCGACTGGCACGATGAGCGGGCTGGAACTATGTCCAAATGCATTGCTCATACCACCGGTAACGATTCTCGCCGAGTTTGTACGAGATAACTTACGCAGAGCTGATAGCCATGTAACCAAGTTGTCACAGCAACTTGCCTGAGTGACTAACTAGTCTCAAAACAATCGAAGGACAGGAGATACGCACCATTAATATCCCCTACAAAGGCCAAGGCCGCGCCCCTATAAACGTGCTCGCCTGAGCACCTAACTGCTTGATTTACCGGCTCCCTACCGGACGTCGAGCAGGCTACACGACTGCACTAGAGTCTTCCCGCACGGAAGATCGGCTGCATAACAGGGCAAGTCATAACAACAAGGCCTAGTTGCGCACATCTTGAGTGCACTTATTAGACACTCGGAACTTTGTATGCCTGCACACGGCATTGTGGCGCCTGTAAGCCGCACTTCCGAGTGCACTAGTGACCGCTGAACACCATTAACTCCGGCCTCTAAGGCCTGATATATACAGAGGTAATTGCGATGCGCATCAGCATATTTGGTTTGGGTTACGTTGGCGCAGTATGTGCCGGTTGCCTGTCTGCACGGGGCCATGACGTAGTTGGCGTCGATGTTGCCAAAGACAAGATCGACATGATTAACGCCGGCAAATCGCCGATTGTAGAACCGGGCTTGGGCGAACTGCTGCAACAGGGAGTCCAGACCGCTCGTCTGCGCGGTACGACCAATTTCGCCGAGGCGATTCGTGATACCGACCTGTCGATGATCTGCGTCGGCACGCCAAGCAAAAAGAACGGCGACCTGGAACTGAACTACATCGAGGCCGTGTGCCGCGAGATCGGTTTTGTCCTGCGTGAAAAAACCACCCGTCACACCATCGTCGTGCGCAGCACCGTGTTGCCAGGCACCGTGGCCAACGTGGTCATCCCGATTCTGGAAGACTGCTCGGGCAAGAAGGCTGGCGTCGATTTTGGCGTAGCGGTCAACCCGGAATTCCTCCGCGAATCCACCGCCATTGCCGACTACGATCACCCACCGATGACCGTCATCGGCGAGTTCGATACCGCGTCGGGCGACGTTCTGCAATCGCTGTACGAAGAACTCGACGCACCGATCATCCGCAAGGACATCGCCGTTGCCGAGATGATCAAGTACACCTGCAACGTCTGGCACGCGACCAAAGTGACCTTCGCCAACGAGATCGGCAACATCGCCAAAGCCGTCGGCGTCGATGGTCGTGAAGTGATGGACGTAGTCTGCCAGGACAAGACCCTGAACCTGTCCCAGTACTACATGCGCCCGGGCTTCGCCTTCGGCGGTTCGTGCCTGCCCAAAGACGTGCGTGCGCTGACCTACCGCGCCGGTTCCCTGGACGTCGAAGCACCGCTGCTCAACTCGCTGATGCGCAGTAACGAATCGCAAGTGCAGAACGCTTTCGACATCGTTGAAAGCCATGAAAAACGCAAAGTCGCCCTGCTCGGTCTGAGCTTCAAGGCCGGCACCGACGACCTGCGCGAAAGCCCGCTGGTCGAACTGGCGGAAATGCTGATCGGCAAGGGTTACGACCTGAGCATCTACGACAGCAACGTCGAATACGCCCGTGTCCACGGTGCGAACAAGGACTACATCGAATCGAAGATTCCGCACGTATCGTCCCTGCTCAACTCCGACTTCGACTCGGTGATCGACAACTCCGACGTGATCATCCTCGGCAACCGCGACGAGAAATTCCGTTCGCTGGCCCAGGAAGCGCCGCAGGGCAAGCAAGTCATCGACCTGGTGGGCTTCATGTCCAAGGCCACCAGCGCCGGTAGCCGCACCGAAGGCATTTGCTGGTAAGGCAAGCCTCAAGCTTCAAGCCGCAAGCAAAGGCAACACGCTTGCGGCTTGAAGCCTCCATCACCTTCGGATGACGGTTATGACCAAGCTCAAACATTTTTTTCTGCAATCAGCCGGCTGGCTTTTTTATCTCAGTCTGCTGATGGGCCTGGCCTTGATGCTGCCCACGTCCACATTCGACTCCGAGTCGAAGGACTTCATTTTCCTGATTGGCGCCGTGGGTATCTGGCGCTACTCGATGGGTGCAACGCACTTTGTGCGCGGCATGATTTTTCTCTACATCGTTTACCCGCACTTGCGTCGCAAAGTACGCAAGCTGGGTAAAGCGGCCGATCCGTCGCATGTGTTTCTGATGGTCACCAGCTTTCGTATTGACGCGCTGACCACCGCGCAGGTCTACAGCTCGGTGATCCGCGAAGCCATCGACTGCGAACTGCCGACCACCATTGTCTGCTCGATCGTGGAAATGTCCGACGAGCTGCTGGTCAAGGCGTTGTGGGCGCGGATGAATCCGCCGGAGCGGGTCAAGCTCGACTTCGTGCGGATTCCCGGGACCGGCAAGCGCGATGGTCTGGCCTTCGGTTTCCGCGCGATCTCCCGTCACCTGCCGGACGACCGTGCCGTGGTGGCCGTGATCGACGGCGACACCGTGCTCGGCGAAGGCGTCGTGCGCAAGACCGTGCCGTGGTTCCAGCTGTTCGGCAATGTCGGCGGCCTGACCACCAACGAGTTCTGCGAAGTGCGCGGCGGCTACATCATGAGCGAATGGCACAAGCTGCGTTTCGCCCAGCGCCACATCAACATGTGCTCGATGGCCCTGTCCAAGCGCGTACTGACCATGACCGGTCGGATGTCGGTGTTCAAAGCCTCCGTGGTGACCAATCCGGAGTTCATCGCCGACGTTGAAAGCGACTCGCTGCAACACTGGCGTCTGGGCCGCTTCAAGTTCCTGACCGGTGACGACAAGTCGAGCTGGTTCAGCCTGATGCGCCTGGGTTACGACACCTTCTACGTGCCGGACGCCGCGATCAACACCGTTGAACATCCGCCGGAAAAGAGCTTCATCAAGGCCAGCCGCAAGCTGATGTTCCGCTGGTACGGCAACAACCTGCGCCAGAACTCCCGTGCACTGGGTCTGGGTATCCGCCGCCTCGGCGTATTCACCTCGGTGGTGCTGTTCGACCAGCGCGTGTCGATGTGGACCTCGCTGCTCGGCCTGACCGTCGCACTGATCGCCAGCTTCAAGTACGGCACCGCGTTCATTCTCGTGTACCTGCTGTGGATCGGCATCACCCGCCTGATCCTGACGCTGTTGCTGTCGTGTTCCGGCCACCGCATCGGCCCTGCTTACCCGGCGATTCTGTATTACAACCAGATCGTTGGCGCCCTGGTGAAGATCTACGTGTTCTTCCGCCTCGACCAACAATCCTGGACTCGCCAGCCCACATCCCTGACCCGTGATCTCGCCAGCTTTCAACGTTGGTTCAACACCTGGTCGTCTCGGACCATGACCTTCTCCGCCGGCAGCATTTTTGTCGCCGTGCTGCTGATGATGGTCTGACCCGCTCCTATTGAATTAACAAGGAAATCGCCCCTATGAATACCGCCGTCAACGTCAACGTAGTGCATGAATCCGAAGCCCAGCGCCAGCACGCTCGCGTGAAAATCCCGGCCAAGCTGCGTTTCTTCGGACCTGACCGGACGCCGCTCGAAGCGCGGGTCCTCGATCTGTCGGCTGGCGGTCTGGCGTTCAACGCCGGGCAGATGCCGCTGACCATCGGCGAGGTGTACAAGGCGCGTCTGCAATTTGTCATCGACAACCTCGGCCTGGCCATGGACGTTGAACTGCAGGTGCGTTCCTTTGACCGCGCCACCGGCCGCGCCGGCTGCCAGTTCCAGAACCTCGAGCCGCAGGACATTTCCACCCTGCGCCACCTGATCACTTCGCACCTGGCCGGCGACATCGTCAGCATCGGCGAAGTGCTGGCAACCCTGCAGCGCGACAATTTCACCAAGGCGCGCAAGAACAAGACCAACGACACCGGCATGACCCCGTTCGGCCGCCTGAAAGCCGTGACCTTCAGCGCCGGTATTTTCGCTGTTGGTCTGGTCGCCGCCGGTTTCATCTTCAAGTCGGTGTACGGCATGTACTTCGTCAGCCACGCCCAGGCCGGTCTGGTCAGCGTGCCGGGGATGAACATCACCATGCCGCGTGACGGCACCGTGCAGAGCCTGGTCAAGTCCGACGGCGTTGCCGCCAAAGGCGCACCGCTGGCGACCTTCAGCACCAGCATGCTCGACGTGCTCAAGGGCCATCTGGCCGAAGACCAACTGGCCCCGGCCAAGGTTGAAGAACTGTTCGGCAAGCAAATGACCGGCACCCTGACCTCGCCGTGCGATTGCACCGTGGCCCAGCAACTGGTGGCTGACGGTCAGTACGCGAGCAAGGGCGACGTGATCTTCCAACTGGTGCCGCGCAACACCCAGGCCAACGTTGAAGCACGCTTCTCCTATCGCCAGTTCGGCGACGTGCGTCCAGGCACTCCGGTGAGCTTCCAGATCGCTGGCGAAGACAAGACCCGCACCGGCAAGATCGTCAGCAGCACCAGCCTGAAGAGCGCCGACCTGTCCTCCGACATTCGCGTACAGATCCAGCCTGACGAGCCGCTCGACAGCAGCCTGGCCGGCCGCCCGGTGGAAGTGAACAGCGACCGTGGCCCGAACCTGAACTGGCTGATCGACAAAGCCATGGCTGCCGGTCTTTAAGTCGAGGACATGCCTGTGACTACTCCACCCATCTCAAGCACACCACAAACCCTGTGGGAGCGAGCTTGCTCGCGAATGCATTCTGACATTCAGCCTCAGTGCCGACTGACACACCGCTTTCGCGAGCAAGCTCGCTCCCACATGGGGTCAGTGTGCGCATTGGCATTGGCAGTGAGTCTGGCCGGTTGCGCCGGGCTGCCCGATCAGCGTCTGGCCAACGAAGCGCTCAAGCGTGGCGACACCGCCACCGCTGCGCAGAACTACCAGCAACTGGCCGATCTGGGTTACAGCGAGGCGCAAGTCGGCCTGGCCGATATCCAGGTCGACAGCCGCGACCCGGCGCAGATGAAACAGGCCGAGGCGACTTACCGCGCAGCGGCCAGCGTGTCGCCGCGTGCCCAGGCACGTCTCGGTCGTCTGCTGGTGGCCAAGCCGGGCTCCACCGAAGCCGAGCACCACGAAGCCGAAACCCTGCTGAAAAAAGCCGCCGCCAATGGCGAAGGCAACACGTTGATCCCGCTGGCGATGCTGTACCTGCAATACCCGCACAGCTTCCCCAACATCAACGCGCAGCAGCAGATCGATCAGTGGCGCAAGTCGGGCTACCCGGAAGCGGGTCTGGCGCAGGTGCTGCTGTATCGCACCCAAGGCACTTACGACCAGCATCTGGATGACGTGGAAAAGATCTGCAAGGCCGCGCTCAACACCACTGACATCTGCTACGTGGAACTGGCTACCGTTTACCAGAAACGCGGCCAGCCGGAACAACAGGCCGAGCTGATCAAGCAGATGCAGGCTGGTTACAGCCGTGGCACCGTCACTGCGCAGCGTGTCGACTCCGTGGCCCGCGTGCTGGCCGACTCGACCCTGGGCAAGACCGACGAAAAAACCGCGCAGTCGTTGCTCGAGCCGATCGCTCCGGGCTACCCGGCGTCGTGGGTCACCCTCGCGCAATTGCTTTACGACTTCCCCGAACTGGGCGACGTCGACCAGATGATGAAGTACCTGGACAACGGTCGCGCCGCCGACCAGCCGCGCGCCGAACTGCTGCTGGGCAAGGTCTACTACGAAGGCAAAATGGTCCCGGCCGATGCGAAAGTCGCCGAGGAACACTTCCAGAAAGCCGTTGGCCGCGAAGTCGCCGCCGATTACTACCTCGGCCAGATCTACCGTCGTGGCTACTTGGGCAAGGTCTATCCGCAGAAGGCTCTGGACCACCTGCTGACCGCTGCGCGCAACGGCCAGAACAGTGCCGACTTCGCCATCGCCCAGTTGTTTTCCCAAGGCAAGGGCACCAAGCCCGACCCGCTGAACGCCTACGTGTTCAGCCAACTGGCCAAGGCCCAGAACACCCCGCAAGCCGATGAACTGGCAGCGACCCTCGAGGCGCAACTGCCGCCCGAGCGCCTGCCCGAAGCCCGCCGCCTGTTGCAACAGGAACAGGCCAGCCGTGGCGCCCTGAACTCGAACACGCTGCAACTGCACGCCCTGCAAGAAGAAGACGGCGAGGAAAAACTATGAAGCTGAACCCATTCGTGAAGGCCGGTATTGGCCTCACCTTCGCGCTGCTCTGGTCTTGCCCGACACTGGCTGCGATGACTGAAACCAAGAACTTCGGTCTGGAAGTGAAACTCACCGGCCAGTCCGAAGACGACCGTGACCTCGGCACTGCCGGCGGCGGTGACGTCAATGGCGTGGGCCTCGACCTGCGTCCGTGGATCTACGGCGAAAGCGGCGCGTGGAGCGCCTACGCGATGGGTCAGGCGGTGACCTCGACCGACATCATCGAGACCGACACCCTGCAACAATCCGACGGTGAACAAGCCACCGACAACAGTGATCGCAAAACCAAGAAGAACTACCTGGCGATGCGCGAGTTCTGGGTCGGCTACAGCGGCCTCACCCCGTACCCGGGCGAGATGCTCAAGTTCGGTCGCCAGCGTCTGCGCAATGACGACGGCCAATGGCGCGACACCAACATCGAAGCGCTGAACTGGACCTTTGACACCACCCTGCTGCGGGCCAATGCCGGTGTTGCCGAGCGTTTCAGCGAATACCGCACCGACTTGAAAGAGCTGGCGCCGAAAGACAAGGATCGCCTGCACGCCTACGCCGACGCTGCTTACCAGTGGACACCGGGCCAGTGGGTCGGCATTCGCGGCCACCACACTCACGATGATGGCAAACTCGATTACGCCGAGCCGGGCGTCCCGCGCGACTCGCTGGACAAGACCGAGAACGGCGACATCAGCTGGATCGGCCTGACTGCCGACAGCGACGCCTACAACTGGCGCAACACCAACACTGTCAACTACTGGGGCAGCATCACCGGCATGAGCGGCGACCGCGACACGGTCAATGCGCTGAACGCCGACGGCACGCGCCCGGCACAAGCCAAGCGCAGCGATGACATCAGCGGCTGGGCAGCCGATGTCGGCGTGCGTCTGCGCCTCGATCCGCAGTGGCAAGTCGGCGGTGCATACGCCCGCGCCAGTGCCGATTACGAACAGAACGGTCTGGAGAGCAACCGCTCCAACTACACCGGTACCCGCTCGCGCGTGCACCGTTTCGGCGAAGCGTTCCGTGGCGAAATGAACAACATGCAGACCGCCACCCTGTTCGGTTCGTGGATGGTCAACGACGAGTACGACGCCAGCCTGATCTACCACAAGTTCTGGCGTGTCGACGGCAACAAGCCGGTCGGCAGCAACGGCATCAACGCGGTGGAAAACAACACCGACGACGTCACCGGCGCAATCCTCTCCAGCACATCCTTGCCGCTTGAAGATGGCAACAAGGACCTGGGTCAGGAAATGGACCTGGTCGTCACCAAGTACTTCAAGCAAGGCCTGTTGCCGGCGGCGTTGAGCCAGTCGATCGACGAGCCTTCGGCACTGGTGCGTTTCCGTGGCGGTGTATTCAAACCGGGCGATGCCTACGGCAGCCAGGTTGATTCCTACATGCACCGCGCATTCATTGACGTGATCTGGCGCTTCTGATGCAAACCGCCAAGGGAGTGCCCGACATGATCAGCACCAGAACAGGCTCACTCAGCCTGCTGGCCGGCGCGATGCTGCTGGCCAGCGCCGGCGCCTTCGCCAATGTTGAACCGGCGAAACCTGCGACCGTGGCCAAAGAACTGCAACAGGCCAAGACCTACACCGTCAGCAGCGCGCCGACCGACGCGCTGAAACTGGCCAAGCCGACACTGCCCGACCTGTCCGGCTTCACCGCCGAAGCCGCTGCCGCGAAGATCGTGCGCAGCAAGCCGGGCAAGATCAGCGTGCGCCGGATGATGCAGGAAAACGCCCTGAAGGACTTCATCGGCGGCGATAACAAGATGGCCGAATGGGTGGTGCGTCAGCACGGCATCCCGCAGGCCATCTTCATCGACGACGGCTACATGAACCTCAAGGATCTGGCGAAAAAACTGCCCAAGCAGTATTTCAGCGAGACGTCCCCTGGCGTGTACCTGGCAAAATTGCCGATCGTGGTCGGCGAGAAAGGCATCCTCGAAATCGATGGTCAGACCCAGGAACTGCGCCTGTCCCAGGAAGCCGGTTCGTTCCTGGTCAACGACGGCAAGCTGTTCGTGCGTGACACCAAAGTCACCGGCTGGCGCGAGAAGGACAACGGCCCGGCGACCTTCCGTTCGCCGAAGGAATTCCGTCCGTTCCTGCTCTCCTGGGGCGGCACCGAGACCTACATCGTCAACAGCAAGATGGCCAGTTTCGGTTACGCCAACAGTAAGTCGTACGGGGTGAGTATTTCCCAGTACACGCCGAACATGGCCAAGGTCCTCAAACGCCCGGAACCGACCGGCTGGATCGTCGGCTCCGAGTTCTCGGACATGTGGTACGGCTTCTACTGCTACGAAACCAGCGACTTTGTGGTCAAGGGCAACACCTACAAAGACAACATCGTCTACGGCATCGACCCGCATGACCGCTCGCACCGTCTGATCATTGCCGAGAACACCGTTCACGGCACGAAGAAGAAGCACGGGATCATTATTTCCCGTGAGGTCAACGACAGCTTCATCTTCAACAACAAGAGTTTCGACAACAAGTTGTCGGGCCTGGTGATCGACCGTAACAGCGTCAACAACATCATTGCCTACAACGAGATCTACAAGAACCACACCGACGGCATCACGCTCTACGAGTCCGCCGACAACCTGCTGTGGGGCAACAAGGTCATCAGCAATACCCGTCACGGCATTCGTATTCGTAACAGCGTGAACATCCGCCTCTACGAAAACGTTGCCATGACCAACGGCCTGACCGGTATCTACGGCCACATCAAGGACCTGACCGACACCGACCGTGACATCAAGCTCGACCCGTTCGACGCGCAGGTCTCGCTGATCGTCGTCGGCGGCGAGCTGGCGGCCAATGGCAGCGGCCCGCTGTCGATCGACTCGCCGCTGAGTGTCGAGCTGTATCGCGTGTCGATGCTGGCGCCGACCAAGTCCAGCGGGATCAGCTTCAACGGCATCCTCGGCGAGCGCCAGGATGAGATTCTCGATCTGTTGGTGCGCCAGCAGAAAGCCGTGCTGATCGACCCTGTCGAACGCCAGACCGAATTGCAGGACTGAGGATAATTTTATGCACCCACACATGATCAAACTGCTCAGCCTCTCGGCCCTGACCCTCGGCATTCTCGCTGCCGGCAACGCTCGCGCCGACGCTGACGGCGCAAGCGTCACGCCACCGAAGTTCACCGCCGAGCCGTGCTGCAACCTGTGCCCGGCGGCCCATGACGCGAAGAACTACACCACGCGTTATCAGCAGAACTTCACCACCCTGGTACAGGCCCAGGGCGACTGGCTGTTCCGTACCCAGGAAGACCTGCGCACCGAGTTCAACACCACGCCAGCCGGCTACAAGCGCCTGCAACAGCTGCACGATGCGTTCAAGAGCAAAGGCGTCGAGCTGGTGATCGTCTACCAGCCGACCCGTGGCCTGGTGAACCGCAACAAGCTCAACCCGCAGGAAAAAGCCGCGTTCGATTACGAGAAAGCGCTGGGCAACTACAAGACCATGCTTGGCCGTTTCGCCAAGATGGGCTACGTGGTGCCGGACCTGTCGCCACTGACCAACGAATCGCTGCCGGACACCCTGCCCGCCCACGATTTCTACTTCCGTGGCGACCAGCACTGGACACCTTACGGTGCCCAGCGCACGGCAAAAATCGTCGCCGAAAAGGTCAAGCAGATCCCGGCCTTCGCCGACATTCCCAAGCGTGAATTCGAGACCAAGCGCTCCGGGCGCATGGGCAAGACCGGCACCCTGCACAACATGGCCGGGCAACTGTGCGGCACCAGCTATGCGATCCAGTACATGGACCAGTTCACCACCGAGCCGAAAGGCGAGGCCGGTGACGGCGACCTGTTCGGCGATTCCGGCAATCCGCAGATCACCCTGGTCGGTACATCGCACAGCGGCAAGAACTACAACTTCGCCGGTTTCCTCGAAGAAGCCATCGGCGCCGACATCCTCAACGTGGCCTTCCCCGGCGGCGGTTTCGAAGGTTCGATGCTGCAATACCTGGGCAGCGAGGAATTCCAGAAGACTCCACCGAAGATTCTCATCTGGGAATTCTCGCCGCTGTATCGCCTCGACCAGGAAACCATCTATCGCCAGATGATGGCGCTGCTCGATAACGGTTGCGAAGGCAAAGACGCGCAAATGTCCGCCAGTGCCACGCTGAAGCCGGGCAGCAAGCAAGAACTGCTGGTCAACAGCAAGAACCTGAACTTGCAAAATGCCAACCATCAGGTCGACATCCGCTTCGCCGACACCTCGGTGAAAACCCTGCAAGCCACCCTCTGGTACATGAACGGTCGCCACGAGGACATCAAGATCGAGAAACCGGAAACCTCCGACACCGACGGTCGTTTCGCCTTTGAGCTGCGCACGGACGAAGACTGGGCCTCGCAAAACCTGCTGGCCGTTGAAGTCCAGGGTCCTGAAGCCGGACCTGACGCCGCGCCACAAAAAGTCGAAGCGAAAATCTGCAAACGCAACGTATTCCCGGGCGTCGGTCAACAGACCGCGCAGCTCGGGCAATGAGGTCTGCTATGCGAAATCCGAAACTGAAAAATCTGTTGGCACCGACACTCCTGAGCCTGGCGATGTTCGCCGGGGCAACTCAGGCCGCCGCGCCATTGCGTCCACCGCAGGGCTACTTCGCCCCGGTGGATAAATTCAAGACCGGCGACAACAGCGATGGCTGCGACGCGATGCCGGCGCCGTACACCGGTCCGCTGCAATTTCGCAGCAAGTACGAAGGTT
Organism: Pseudomonas sp. PS01270; assembly: GCF_029959775.1. Classification (NCBI taxonomy): domain Bacteria; kingdom Pseudomonadati; phylum Pseudomonadota; class Gammaproteobacteria; order Pseudomonadales; family Pseudomonadaceae; genus Pseudomonas; species Pseudomonas sp. PS01270. Next base: position 17,706 of record NZ_JASCPT010000042.1, read on the forward strand.
CGGACAAGGCCCGCGCGACGCTGAACGTGCAGTCGGAAAAAGCCTTTCGCGACACCACCAAAGACATCACTACGCTGGAGCGCGGCACCGCCAAGCGCGTCATGCAGTTCATGCGCGACGGTCGCCCGGAGCAGCTCGAATGCACGCTCGACTGGCTGACCGCGTGGGCCAAGGCTGACGCGTTGATGTCCAAAGACTTCAACCACACCGGCAAGTCGATGCGCAAATGGGCGCTGGGCAGCATGGCCTCGTCGTACATTCGCCTGAAATTTTCCGACTCGCATCCACTGGCCCAGCACCAGCAGGAAGCGCAGTTGATCGAAGCCTGGTTCAGCAAAATGGCTGATCAGGTGGTCAGCGACTGGGACAACCTGCCGCTGGAAAAAACCAACAACCACTCGTACTGGGCCGCCTGGTCGGTGATGGCCACCGCCGTCGCCACCAACCGCCGCGACCTGTTCGACTGGGCCGTCAAGGAATACAAGGTCGGCGTCAATCAAGTCGATGCCGATGGCTTCCTGCCCAACGAACTCAAGCGCCAGCAACGCGCCCTCGCCTATCACAACTACGCCCTGCCGCCGCTGGCGATGATCGCCAGTTTCGCCCAAGTCAATGGTGTCGATCTGCGTCAGGAAAACAATGGCGCACTGAAGCGGCTGGGTGACCGCGTGTTGGCCGGCGTCAAGGACCCTGACGAGTTCGAAGAAAAGAACGGCAAAAAGCAGGACATGACCGACCTCAAAGAGGACATGAAATTCGCCTGGCTCGAACCGTTCTGCACGCTCTACACCTGTGCGCCGGATGTGATCGAGAAGAAGCGCGACATGCAACCGTTCAAGACCTTCCGTCTTGGCGGCGACCTGACCAAGGTCTACGACCCGTCGCATGAAAAGGGCAATAAGGGTTCGTAAGGCCAGACGCAAAACCTGTGGGAGCGAGCCTGCTCGCGAATGCGGTCTGACATTCAGAATGTGATGTCGACTGACACGACGCTTTCGCGAGCAGGCTCGCTCCCACGGGTGCCGGTGTCAGGTTTGAGATTTTTGAGTTGACCCTCCGGTTTTACGTGGGGGGTTTGGGGGGGCTTTGGCCCTTGACTGTTGGTTCAAACATGGAGAGATCGGGATGGTATTTTCATCCAACGTGTTCCTGTTTCTGTTCTTGCCGATCTTTCTCGGCTTGTACTACCTGAGCGGGCAACGCTATCGCAACCTGCTGCTGCTGATCGCCAGCTATGTGTTCTACGCCTGGTGGCGGGTGGACTTCCTCGCGCTGTTCGCAGCGGTCACGCTGTGGAACTACTGGATCGGCCTGAAAGTCGGTGCCGCTGGCGTCAGAACCAAACCGGCGCAGCGCTGGCTGCTGCTCGGCGTGGCCGTCGACCTGTGCATTCTTGGCTACTTCAAGTACGCCAACTTCGGTGTCGACAGCATCAACGAGATCATGACTTCGTTCGGTCTCGAGCCGTTCATCCTCACCCACGTGCTGCTGCCGATCGGTATTTCGTTCTACATCTTCGAATCGATCAGCTACATCATCGACGTGTACCGTGGCGACACACCGGCCACGCGCAACCTGATCGACTTCGCGGCATTCGTGGCGATCTTCCCGCACCTGATTGCCGGCCCGGTCCTGCGCTTCCGCGATCTCGCCGATCAGTTCAACAACCGCACGCACACCCTCGACAAGTTCTCCGAGGGCTGCACGCGGTTCATGCAGGGTTTCATCAAGAAGGTCTTCATCGCCGACACCCTCGCCGTGGTCGCCGACCATTGCTTCGCCCTGCAGAACCCGACCACGGGCGATGCCTGGCTCGGTGCGCTGGCGTACACCGCACAGCTGTATTTCGACTTCTCCGGTTACAGCGACATGGCCATCGGTCTGGGCTTGATGATGGGTTTCCGCTTCATGGAAAACTTCAAACAGCCGTACATCAGCCAGTCGATCACCGAGTTCTGGCGCCGCTGGCACATCAGCCTCTCCACCTGGCTGCGTGACTATTTGTACATCACCCTCGGCGGTAACCGTAAAGGCACGCTGATGACCTATCGCAACCTGTTCCTGACCATGCTGCTCGGTGGTCTGTGGCACGGCGCGAACATCACTTACATCATCTGGGGCGCCTGGCACGGTATGTGGCTGGCGATCGAAAAAATGCTCGGTCTGAACACTTCGCCGCGCAGTCTCAACCCGATCCGCTGGGCACTGACTTTCCTGCTGGTAGTGATGGGCTGGGTGATCTTCCGTGCCGAGAACTTGCACGTTGCCGGGCGCATGTACGGTGCAATGTTCAGCTTCGGCGACTGGTCGCTGTCGGAACTCAATCAGGCCAGCCTCACCGGCCTGCAAGTGGCAACCCTGGTGGTGGCTTACGTGACCCTGGCCTTCTTCGGCCTGCGTGATCTGTACACCAATCAGCCGCCAGCCAAGACCAAACCTGAAGTCAACGTCGAGGCCGATGGCCCTGCCACGGCGACGCCGGGAATGATCAAGGCAGCGCCTGGGGAAAATCCGGCGAGCATCCACGAACCTGGCTACACCGTCGGCGTCGAAGCCCAGGTGCAACCGGCCTACTGGACCGCCGATTGGTCGCGCTACGTGATGCGCGGGCTGATCCTGCTGCTGTTCATCGCCTCGATTCTCAAACTCTCGGCGCAAAGCTTCTCGCCGTTCCTTTACTTCCAGTTCTGAGGGATCTGACATGACCCGCTCATTACGCATCTTCTACATCGCCCTGTTCCTGGTGACGCTGTTGGTCCTCGGTCTGTGGTCGATTCGCAGCTTCTTCGGCTTCAGCACCAACGCCGACGCGACGGTGCTCAATGGCCGCTGGACCAAGGCGGTGGAAACCCACTACGACGATGAATTCCCGATCAAGCGTCTGGGCACCAACCTCTGGGCCGCGCTGGATTTCAAACTGTTCAACGAAGGTCGTCCGGGCGTCGTGCTCGGCCGCGACCAGTGGTTGTACAGCGATGAGGAATTCAACCCGATCGTCAACGAACAGCAGAACCTGCAAGGCAACTACGCGCTGGTCGAAGGCGTGCGCCAGACCCTGAAAGAGAAAGGCGTGAAACTGGTGATGGCGATCGTGCCGGCCAAGGTGCGTCTGTATCCGGAGCATCTGGATGAAGTGAAGCCTTCGAGCATTCACCAGAACCTGTATCAGGATTTCCACGCCCGTGTCGCGGCCGACAAGATCCTCGCCCCTGACCTGCTCGGCCCGCTGCAACAGGCCAAGCAGAACGGTCAGCAAGTGTTCCTGCGCACCGACACCCACTGGACGCCGGAAGGCGCCGAGATCGCCGCCAACACGCTGGCGAAAACCATTGCCGAGAAATTCCCGCTGAGCGGCGAGCCACAGCGCTTCGTTACCACGCCAGCAGAGAAGGTCACGCACAAGGGCGATCTGCGTTTGTTCCTGCCGCTCGATCCGCTGTTCGAAAACATGATGCCGGCGCCTGAGCCACTGCTCAAACGCAACACCGTTGCCGCCGAGCAGCCTGCCGGTGACGACGCCCTGTTCGCCAACAGCGAAGTACCGGTCGCGCTGATCGGCACCAGCTACAGCGCCAACCCCAACTGGAACTTCGTCGGTGCGCTCAAGCAAGCGCTGCACAGCGACGTCGTCAACTACGCCGAAGACGGCCATGGCCCGATTCTACCGATGCTCAGCTACCTGAAAAGCGATGACTTCAAGAACAGCCCGCCACAAGTGCTGATCTGGGAGTTTCCTGAACGATATCTGCCTGTGAACAACGAAATCGGCGACGCCGACCCGCAGTGGGTCGCAGAGCTTAAACAAGCCGGCGCCCGCCAACAAAACGTAGCCATCAACACTAAATCCGAGACGCCCGATCGGGCGCAAAACTGAAAGAGAGGTACACCATGACTTTCACTACTACTCCTCGTCGTCTCGCTAAAAGCTTCGCACTGGTTGCTGGCCTCAGCGTACTTTCCGTCCCAGCCTTCGCCGGCGGCGACGCCGCGCTGTACGGCCCGACCGCACCGAAAGGCTCGACCTTCGTGCGTGTCTACAACGCCAGCAACGCTGAAGTCAGCGCGACTGTCGGCAGCACCAACCTGAGCGATATCGCGCCACTGGCCAGCAGTGACTTCAGCTTCATGCCAGGCGGCGACTACAGCGCCAAAGTCGGCAGCCAGACCCTGCCGGTGAAACTCGCCGGTGACCACTACTACACCCTGGTCAACAACGCTTCCGGCGCGCCACAACTGATCGAAGAGCCGCCGTTCAAGAACAAGCAGAAATCCCTGGTACGCGTGCAGAACCTCAGCGACAAACCGCTGACCCTGAAGACCGCCGACGGCAAGACCGAAGTGGTGCCGAACGTCGCTGCCAAGGGCCGTGGCGAACGTGAAATCAACCCGGTGAAAGTCAGCCTGGCGCTGTACGAAGGCGACAAGAAAGTCGGCGACGTGAAACCGGTCGCTCTGGAGCGTGGTGAGGCAGCCGTACTGTACGTCACCGGCAACGGCAGCAACCTGTCGCCAGTCTGGGTGAAACGCCCGGTGTCGACTCGCTAACCAATTTCCCGCAGAGACGCTGATCCCTGTAGGAGCTGTCGAGTGAAACGAGGCTGCGATCTTTTGATTTTGAAGATCAAGATCAACAGATCGCAGCCTTCGGCAGCTCCTACAAGGGATGCGGCGTCTTCGGACACGAGACAAAAACAAGAGTGAAACGACACAACGTTCGTTGCTCTAACCAAATTGATTTTATGGAGTAAACACTATGATTCCGGTGATCTTGTCAGGTGGTAGCGGTTCGCGTCTGTGGCCTCTTTCGCGTAAGCAGTTCCCTAAACAATTCCTCGCTCTGACCGGCGAACACACACTGTTCCAGCAAACCCTCGAGCGCCTGGTGTTCGAAGGCATGGACACCCCGATCGTGGTCTGCAACAAGGAACACCGTTTCATCGTCAACGAGCAACTGGCCGCGCGCAATCTGGAATGCCAGCGCATCCTGATGGAACCGTTCGGCCGCAACACGTCGCCGGCCGTAGCATTGACCGCGATGATGCTGGTCAATGAAGGCCGCGACGAACTGATGCTGGTGCTGCCGGCCGACCACGTGCTGGAAGACCAGAAAGCCCTGCAACGTGCGCTGGCCTTGGCGACTGTCGCAGCCGAGAACGGCGAGATGGTGCTGTTCGGCGTACCGGCGACCAAACCGGAAACCGGCTACGGCTACATCAAATCCACCGCCGATTCGCTGCTGCCCGAAGGCGTCAGCCGCGTCTCGCACTTCGTCGAAAAACCGGACGTCAAGCGCGCCACCGAGTACGTCGAATCCGGCGGTTACTACTGGAACAGCGGCATGTTCCTGTTCCGCGCCAGCCGCTTTCTCGAAGAACTGAAAAAGCACGATCCGGACATCTACGACACCTGCCTGCTGACCCTTGAGCGCAGCCAGCAGGACACCGACACCATCACCTTCGACGAAGCCACCTTCGCTTGCTGCCCGGACAACTCCATCGACTACTCGGTGATGGAAAAAACCCAGCGCGCCTGCGTAGTGCCGCTGACCGCCGGCTGGAGCGATGTCGGCTGCTGGTCGTCGCTGTGGGAAGTCAACGAGAAAGACGCCAACGGCAACGTCAGCAAAGGCGATGTGGTCATCCAGGACAGCAAGAACTGCATGATCCACGGCAACGGCAAACTGGTTTCGGTGATCGGTCTGGAAAACATCGTCGTGGTCGAAACCAAGGACGCGATGATGATTGCCCACAAGGACAAGGTCCAGGGCGTCAAGCAGATGGTCAACACCCTCAATGCCCAGGGCCGCAGCGAAACCCAGAACCACTGCGAAGTCTATCGCCCGTGGGGCTCGTACGACTCGGTGGACATGGGCGGGCGTTTCCAGGTCAAGCACATCTCGGTCAAGCCGGGCGCGTGCCTGTCGCTGCAGATGCACCACCACCGCGCCGAACACTGGATCGTGGTCAGCGGCACCGCCGAAGTGACCTGCGACGAGAACGTGTTCCTGCTCACCGAAAACCAGTCGACCTACATCCCGATCGCCTCGGTGCATCGCCTGCGCAACCCGGGCAAGATCCCGCTGGAAATCATCGAAGTGCAGTCGGGTTCGTACTTGGGTGAAGACGATATCGAACGTTTCGAAGATATCTACGGCCGCTCCACCCCGATCGAACGCGGCGTGTCGGTGAAGACCATCGCGCAGTAATCGATCACTAAAACGAGAAGCCCTCGTCCAGCCCGTTGCGTTCCCTATCCGCAGCGGGCTGGGCGGGGGCTTTTTTTGTCTAGCCGAAGACTGAATTGCGGCGTCTCGCCAGCGGTGAATCTTCATCGACCGACTCGCCTTCCGTCCCCTGCGCCAGCCCCGCGGGACCTTGTGTAAACGCGGCTGCAAACAGTTGCTGGGCCAACGGTGTGGGTGTTGATTCCGGTTCTGCAAACAACGGCTGCCGCCGGGTCGATCGATTGAAGGACTGCAAGTCGACCGCCGGACTGTTCGAGGAGATGGCAAGAGGCACGGCAACGGGTGTGCTGAGCAGTTTGTACTGGATCCGCGTCTGAGCCTCGGAAACCTGCATGGCATTGCCCATTGCCACACTCAGTGAGCCCACCAACTGAACTGCGGGGTTAGCGGCGTGCATCAGCAGATTTCCGCCGATCTGGAAGCCTTTGGCCACGGCACCGCGCCTGGCTGCAAGCACTTGCGGTTCTTCGACAGGGCTGTTGAACGCAACGGACATGGGTCCCATGATCCGGCTGGTGGTCTCCTCCCCCAACACCCGATTCATTGTCGAAGAAACGAATTCACCGGAGTGGTACAGCACGGCCCCCGAAGGTGGCGCGGTGTGCGTCCGCGCGGCGGCAATGACATGTGCCTGATGTGTGTTGAGCACGGAGTTGTCCCGGGCTCCCAGCTCTGCCAGCGCTACCGGTATTTCGCGGCGATAGGCCTGGACGTCGGGATTGGGGTCATTCTCGAAGTAACGGCGCACTGGCTGCATGCCGGCGGCTTGCACGGGATTGACCAGTTTCTGGTCGGCAAGATCGTGGTACACCCGATCGGGAGCATGCTTGTCGGGCTTGCGCCCGTCGCTGTCTCTGTAAGTGACTGGGTTATTGCGCATCGCGCGATAGCGATTATGACCGTCGATCGCCCCGCCAGGATCGGTATTCAACCAGCGTTGCAGCCACGGCACGTAATAGCGAAACCCAAAGTAATAAAGCCCCGTGGCATCACGTTCCTTTCCCGAATAGCGCGCGGTCTTGTAGCTGACGTCGGGCTCCTTGGCCCACGCCGTCGCGCCAAACGGATAAAAATGCTCGCGGCTGATCAGCCGCGCATCGGCGTCCAGCTCAACACTGATCGAACCCAGGTGATCTTTGAAATTGTATCGGTAGAGATTATTCAGGCCGGTCGGCGGTGGGCTTTGCCAATGCAGGACGCGTACGGTGTTGAGTCCGGTATGCACGGTGAGCACTTGCAGGCTTTCTCCGGTGCCAGTGTCGGTGCGTAACTCCAGCGCTGGCAGATACCGCACCTGTGCAAGAAGACTGCGCGCAGCCGTGCGTGACGAACGCGTTTTCAATACCCGCTGACCGGCGCCGTCGTAGAGGTAGTTTTCACAGTCATCGGCGTCTGATACGCGCAGCACGAGCACCACCGAATTCAGCTGGTTCCGCAGATTCCACTGCAACCGGCGTCCCTGATCCAGCAACAGCAAATTGCCTCGCGCATCGAACGCCTCAGCGATCTGGGCCTCAGATGGCGGCTTACCGTCATGCCACGGCAAGCAACGATTGCTGTAGCGCGCGGCCTGCAATTGATGACCTGGACTCTGTGGGCCAACGTGAGTCAGCTCGAGCAAATTGCCCCCGGCGTCATAACGATAACTCTGGCTGTAGTTGGCGACAGCGGTCGGCCCGCCACCGGCAGCGCCGGCCTCCCAGCCAGTGGCGTGAATCAACTGGCAAAGGCTGTCATAGCGGTAGCGACTGACCGGCTCGACGCGCTGGTTGGCGAACCAGCGCACCGGCAATGCCTGGTCTTCGATGCTCAGCACATTGCCCATCGGGTCATAGGCATACAACAGGTCCTGCCAAACGTTGCCCTCTTGATCCTGAGCATGACGCATGAGCAGACGGCCGTCTTCAGGGCGGTAGCTCAGCGTGGTCAGAACGCCGTTGCCTGCCAGCTCCTGGGTCACCTGACCTTCGGCGTTGTACCGAATATCACTGACCACAGGATGGTCTGAAGTCTGATACCTGAGCCGTAGATCAACCCCGCGTAATCGTCCGTCGTGAGTCAGCGCGAATACCTGCCGATGACCAGCGGCATCCACCTGTTCCAGCACGGAGCCCTGCGGTGAAAAGCGCCATTGCGTGCTTGCCCCTTCGGACTCCAGCGGTACCTTGCGCTCAACGTCAGCATCTGGCCAATCCGGCACAACCGGATCGAGCGCGAAGCGTCGGGTGTTTTCACAACACTGGCCGGTAATTGCGAATTGCTCGAACAGGACACTACCGGCCGGATCGTCATGCCGGATCAACTGACCGAGCTGATTGCGCAGCGCCTCGCCAAAGCCGGGCCGGCCATAGGCAAAACGCTCGGCGCAGCGGCGAGGTACGCCTGTGCCTTCTTCGAACACCGCGACAGGGCGCAGCAAGTCATCGTATGCAATCTCGCGGCATGTGCCACGGCTGTCCCAGTTGAACAGCGTCTGGCCGGCGAAACCCGGCAACCGGACCTGGACTCCCGCATCGCTGCTGTCCGAGCGCAGCGCGATATCGTTCAAGGCATGGGTGGTGGTAAGGCTGGCGGGCGCTTGCGGATCGATCACCTGCAACGCCCACAATCGCGCATCCCATTGTTTGACTACACGCCCGGCAACGTCCCGCAACTTCCGCTCGATTCGGGGCTCACTTGCCAGCGCCGCATCGGCGCGCCAGTAGTTGACGTTGAGGATGGCCAAACCGCGCGGATCGTTCACGGCAAGCGTTGGCGTATTGCGGTGGATGCCCATAGTGCGTCAACGTCCCAGTGTGCCCTTCGCGCATGAGAGCAAGCCCGGACGTGGATGCCTACTGTCAGAAATTACAGTCCCGACCAACGGCAGGCTTGTTGCCGCTCCGAATATCCATTGTGCGACACCTTCGGTAGGATGAAGCTCACTCACTCACGGAGCGTTCCCGCATGTTCATCGGCATCCTGCTGGTCATCACCTGGCTGATCCTGCTGCTGCGCTATCCGGCCAAGGCCTTGCCGGTGTCGGTGGCCGCTGCCATCGGCCTCGGCTTCGTAGCCATGTGGGTGGTGTGGCTGGACAACCGCGAGATCAAACAACTGGCGCGCCTGGAACTGCGCATTGCCTATGCTCCCGAACAATGTCCGGCCGACCGTCCACTGCAATTGAAAATGAACAACGGTAACGATGTGCCGCTGACCGAACTGCGTTGGCGCATCGCCGCGTACGCGCCGGGCGATACGGTCAATCTGGCCGACAATCAATACACCGCCCCGCGCTATCGCGGCCCCGGCGAACTGCAGGCCGGCGCGACCTGGGAAGATTGTTTGCCCTTGCCGCCGCTGCGTTCCGGCTATCGCCCGCAAACCCTGGAGTTTCGCGCCGAGCATTTGCAGGGTAGTTTTGCCGACTGATCCCCTCCCCCGACTTTTTTGCACAAGGAATGCGCCATGCCCGTTGCGTTGATTACCGGTTGTTCCAGCGGCATCGGCCGCGCCCTCGCCGACGCGTTCAAAGCCGCCGGCTACGAAGTCTGGGCCAGTGCGCGCAAGACTGAAGACGTCGCTGCGCTCAGCGCCGCCGGTTTCACCGCGATTCAGCTGGACGTCAACGATGGCGCCGCGCTGGAACAACTCGCCGAGCGTCTGAGCCAGCAACATGGCGGCCTTGATGTACTGATCAACAACGCCGGTTACGGCGCGATGGGGCCGCTGCTCGACGGCGGCGTGCAGGCGATGCAGCGCCAGTTCGAGACCAACGTGTTTTCGATTGTCGGCGTCACCCGCGCGTTGTTTCCGCTGCTGCGTCGGGCCAAGGGGCTGGTGGTGAATATCGGCAGCGTGTCAGGTGTGCTGGTCACGCCATTTGCCGGCGCCTACTGCGCTTCGAAAGCGGCGGTGCATGCATTGAGCGATGCCTTGCGCATGGAACTGGCACCGTTTGGCATCCGTGTGATGGAAGTCCAGCCCGGCGCCATCGAATCGAGCTTTGCGAAGAATGCCGGACATGAAGCCGAGCAATTGATCAACGAGCAATCGCCGTGGTTTCCATTGCGTGAAGGCATTCGGGCACGGGCCAAGGCATCGCAGGACAAACCCACCCCGGCCAGTGAGTTTGCTGCCGAGCTGTTGAAAGCGGTGCGGCAGAGCAAGCCGTCACGGCTGGTTCGCATCGGCAACGGCAGTCGGGCGTTGCCGTTGTTGGCGGCGTTGTTGCCGAAGGGTTTGCTGGAATCGACGTTGATGAAGCGCTTCGGATTGCGCGCAAAGCTCTGATACCCAGTTGTTGCGACGAGCGGTATCCCGACCTGTCAGAGTTGACAGTAGGCGCCCTCTAAAGGAAGGCCTATCGTGAGTTCAAGCCAGGTGAACGGTGTTGTGGCGGTGTTAAAGCCCGGCGAGTAATCCGACCTCACGACAACCGCGCAGGGACGTATATGACAACCGCTAAGAAGGCCACGAACATCAGGGCAACAATCGACGCTACATGGGGAAGCGGCCAGGGCAAACTTCAACTTGACGATATATTTCAGGACGACCCGGCGAAGTCCCGGCCGCTCACCGGATCGACGCTGCTGCGCGATAAATCGTTGCTGGTTACCAGTACCTTCGACAATAGCTCCTTCTTCATTTCCAAGCTGAACCACTTGGGTGCCGTAGACCTGGCGTTTGGGGTCGAAGGGCGTGTCATGGGTTCGTTCCTGGCCAATGAGCAGGCCGCTGGCGGGCCTATTGCAGAAGGTGCCGATGGGCGGCTGTTCATGGCGGGCAGCACAACCAATGGGAAGTCGAGCGAGGTTAGCCCCGCGATTCTCTGCCTCGACAGCAAAGGCAATCGAGTGAGCAGCTTTGGCGACAATGGCCAAGTCATCATCGATCCCCCAAACACACAACGGCTTACGAAAAAAGGCCCGGCATTCGTGTTCGCGCTACCCGACGGCAGCGTTATTGTCGGCGTTGATTACCACACGCCTGCCGTGCTCAGGGCGCACCTTTACAAGTTCGATGCGCAGGGAGCACCCGTTAAGGCATTCGGCATAGATGGCCGAGTCGAAATAAAGCACGGGCTACGGCATGCATCGACCTCACTCAGCGACGGTTGCGTGCTCGACAATGGACTGTTGTTATTTGCAGGCTACGAAAAATACGAGCCCGACGTGAACACGGACGGTCTCGTCGTGATGTTGAATTCAGACAGTGGCGCGCCCCATGAGAATTTCGGTCACCCGGAAAGACCCGGAGTTCTGGTAGTCCGGTACAACTCCAGGGGTGCCGAACTCAATACTGTGAGACAGCGAGCCCCCAATAGGTTCACGGCATCCGGCTACACCAACATGGGCAACGCCTTGAGTGAGCGATACGGCATGTTGATCGCCTTCGATGAAGAAGGTAAGCCCGATTTCGACGTTTTCGGCAGTCCGAATATCATGCCGCTTCCAGCAGATCTCGGCAGCGACAGGCGAGTCAACTGGGCGGACCATGTTCCTTTCGCTGATAACATCGTAGTTTCTGGTGGAGACGAGAAGGGCAATTATATTGCCTGTGTGAAAGCACGCAGCGGTGGCTACAACTCCGATTTTTCAGACGCGGGTGGCGTCATCCCCCGCGAGGAGACCACCGACTCTCTCTCCAGGCTTCATTATCAGCAGGACCCTGGCAAATTGATTGTTGCCCTCAACATCAATCCAGAAAATCCTCTGGGTTGTCTGTATCGCTACAACATTGCTCAGTAGGTGGCAGGATCACCGCGTCGCCCGGTTCAAGGGCGACCCGGTCAATCAATTGTCTGCCAGGTCCTGCTTCACCACTACCGTGCAAGTAATTCCCGCCGCCAGCAACACCCCCGCCGGCACCTCATCAATGTGAATCCTTACCGGCACCCGCTGAGCCAACCGCACCCAGTTGAACGTCGGATTCACATCTGCAATCAGCTCGCGGCTTTCAGGGTTGTCGCGGTCGTAAATCCCGCGCGAAATGCTTTCGACATGGCCCTTGAGCACTTCGCCGCTCATCAATTGCATGTCGGCTTGGTCACCCACTTTGACGTGCGGCAGTTTGGTTTCTTCGAAAAAGCCGTAAACCCAAAATGAATTCATGTCGACCACGGCCATCTTCGCCTCGCCAATGCGCGCGTAGTCGCCGCGATGCACATTGAGGTTGGTCACGTAGCCGTCCACCGCCGCACGCACTTCGGTGCGTTTGAGGTTGAGTTCGGCGGCTTCCAATTGCGCCTGGGCATGTTGGTAATCGGCCAGCGCAGCGTCGGCGATGTTGCTGGCGTCGTCGCGGTTCTCTTTGGAGATCACCAGATTGTCGAGGTCGGCGCGGCGATGGGCGTTGACCTTGCGCATTTCCCAGGTCGACTTGCGCGAAGCCACCAGTGACTGCGCCTGCTTGACCGCGATGCGGTAGTGCTCGGGGTCGATGCGCATCAGCAGATCGCCCTTCTTCACCAACTGGTTGTCACGCACCGGCACTTCGACCACTTCGCCGGTGACGTCGGCGGCGACGTTGATGATGTCGGCACGCACGCGACCATCGCGGGTCCACGGCGTGTTCATGTAGTGCTCCCACAGCGTGCGGCCGATCCACAGCGCCAGGGCCAGTACCAGCAGGGTCGCGAGCAGGCTGAAAAACTTTTTCATCAAGATGTTCTCAACGGTAGACAGTCAGCGCCATGGCGCCGAACAGACAGGTAAACAGGCTCAGACGCAGCAGCGCCGGGTGCCAGAAAAAACGGTACAGGTCGAACCCCGAGAGGAAGCGGTCAACTGCCCAGGCCAGTCCCGCAGCAATGAAAAACATCAGGGTCATGGTCGGCATGTACACGCCGTGGAAGGCGATTTCACGAGGCATGGGCGAGTCCTTCGGGCCGGGCAGAAGCGAATTGGGCGAGGGGTGATTGCGGGTCGAGCAACGAGGTGCGGATGAAGTGCAGGTAGCTTTTCACCCGGCGCAACGCCGAGGTATCGAAGTGCGGCGCGAACGGCTCATCGGTGGCGGCGACGCGGCTGATCGCGTGATCGACCGCCACCAGTGCGCGTTCGAGATTGCTCGCGTTCGGCTGTAGAAACAGGCGCACCAACGCGCGCCCCATCACGCGGATTGCCTGGCGCCACGGCTGCGATTCGGCATACGCCGGGTGCACCGGCAGGATCGCCTGTTCCTTGCGCAACTCGATGATCGCGTGGCCGACTTCCAGCACCACGAACATCCAGCGCAGCAGGCTTTTTTGCACTTTCGGTTGCCCTGCCGCGAGGCCATAGGCCTGATGCAGCAGATCGCGGGTGCGGCTCTCGAAACGCGAGGCCAGGCCCTTGAGTTTGCCGCTGATCGCGTAGACCACTTGGCCACGCAGATCCTGCTCCAGGCGCTGCCACAGCCAGCGACTGTTCGGCGGCAGAATGATCGCCCCCGCCGCCGCACACACGAGCATGCCCATGACCATGGCGATGTAGTCGTTGATGAAGGTGTAGGGGTTGTAAATCGTGAGGTTGTCCGGCACTGAACCGGTGCTGAAAAAGATCAACAAACCGAGGCCGACACCGGCGTATTGCGGTCGTGAGGCGAGGAACGAACCGAGCACGATCACCGGCGCGAGCATCACGCAGAGCAAGGGGAAACCGTCGATCAACGGGAAGATGAAAAACATCTCGACGAAGCCGATCAGTGCGCCGAGAAACGTGCCGCAGGCCATTTGAAAGGCCATGCGTTTGGGGTTCGGCGTGGCGGCGGAAAGGCCGACGGTGGCGGCGGCGATCAGGGTCATGGTCGCCCCGCTCGGCCACGCGGTGGCGACCCAATAACTGCCCAACACAATCAGGATGAACGAGGCACGAATTCCCGACGCGGCTGCGGCCCACCAGTTGGTTTGCGGGGTGAAGGGCTCGTCCCAGCGCTCGCGTTCGTGGCGGTGCTCGGCCAGGGACGCGTGGGTCTGTGCATAGCTGTGCAGGTCATCGACGAAGCGGTAGAGCAATTCGTAGGCGGTGTGGAAATCCAGTTGTTCGGCTTCGCTCGGAGCAGTGTCCTGAAAGATCCCGCGCAGGGTTCGGACACGTGCCGGCAGACCTTCCTTATAGGTGGCCAACGCGGTCGCCACACGTGCCGCATCGGGGCTGGTCAGGGCGCGACCGCTGAAGCTGTCGAGCACTTCGGCGAGGTCCTGCAAGCCCGGTTTGATCGCCGCCACGACATGCTCTTCGCCATTGCCGCGCAGGCGTTCAAGCAACTGATGCAAGGCGTTGAAGCGCGTGGTGATGCCCATGAACTCGCTGTTCAAACGACTCAGACGACCGTTGCGCCGGCGCATGTGCGGGTCTTCGAACACGGTCACACTGCGCAGCCCTTCCAGGCCGACGGCTTCGGCAATGAAGCGCACGTTGCTGGCTTCGAACGCCTCGGCTTTGCTGCGCCCGCGCAAGCCGTCGGTGACGAACAAGGCGAACACACCGAAGCGCTGATACAAGGCGTTGCGCATCGCCGCACTGGCGGTCTGCGGCAGAATCGCCGCGCTGATCAGCGTCGAACAGAGAATCCCCAGCGAGATCTCCAGCACCCGCCACACCGCCGCCATAAAGGCGCCGTCCGGGTGCGCCAGCGCCGGCAGACCGACCATCGCTGCGGTGTAACCGGCGAGAACAAAACCATAGGCGCGAAAGTTGCGGCAACGCGCGGCACCGGCCGAGCAGATGCCGACCCAGATCGCCAGCGAGCCGAGAAACAGCTCCGTGTTCTGCGCGAACAAAGCGATCAGCGTGACCATCATCGCCGACCCGGCCAGCGTGCCGAGCAAGCGATAGAAACTTTTGGCGAACACCTGACCGCTCTGCGGCTGCATGACGATGAACACCGTGATCATCGCCGTACGCGGTTGCGGTAGTTCCAGCCGCATCGCCAGCCACAGGGTGAGAAACGCGGCGAGCAACACCTTGAAGATATACACCCAGGTCACGCCATCGCTGCGTGCCCAGTCGAAAAAACCGCGACGCCATTCCAGGGAGTGGAGCCAGCGCAGGGGGGCGGGCAAGGAGGTCATTGAAAATACTCAGGCATGCAATGCGGACTCGAAACCTGTGGGAGCGAGCCTGCTCGCGAAAGCGCAGTCCCAGGCAACATGTTCATTGACTGATACGCCCCCTTCGCGAGCAGGCTCGCTCCCACAATGGATGCTGTGTTCAACGCAGGAGCGCCGGGGTTTTCGGGGCCTGGGTCTGCTCGGCTGTCGGCACGTCATTACCCGCACCGAGGCCTCCACCCAAGGCAGTCACCAGCTCGGCATGCGCACTCAATCGCGCAGCCTGCACTTGCTGCTGAACCTGCTGTTGCTTGAACAGCAAGGTCTGCGCATTCAGCACATTGAGGTAATCGGTGAGGCCGCGTTGATAAGCGATCATCGCGATGTCGTAGGTTTTCTGTGCTGCGGCCACGGATTCGGCAGCGAAGTCCTGCTGCTTGTCCATCGACTCGCGGCGGATCAACTGATCGGAAATGTTCTTCAGCGCGTTGATCAGAGTCTGGTTGTAGTGCGCCACAGCGATGTCATAACCGGCCGCCGCTTCGCCCAATTCGCCACGCAGTCGACCGCCGTCGAAGATCGGCAACGAGATCGCCGGGCCGACGTTGTAGTTGAGTTTCTTGCCGGTCAGAAACTCCAGCGCGCCGCCGCCCGTGGCCATGTAGCCGAGGCTGCCGACCAGATCGACGTTGGGGTAGAAACCGCCGTGGGCGACATCGATGTCGCGCGCCTGCGCCGCCACTTGCCAGCGACTGGCGACCACGTCCGGACGCTGGCCGAGCAGTTCGGCGGGCAATGCCGAGGGCAACTTCAACGGTGCCGCGAGGGACAGCGTCGGCCGTTGCAGTTGCGCCGCCGCGCCCGGGCCTTTACCGGCCAGCGCAGCAATCTGGTTGCGGTTCAGGGCGATTTCCTCGTCCAGCGCATCGAGTTGGCGATGGGTTTCCGGCAACGGCGTTTCGGCCTGGCTGACTTCGAAGTGCGTGCCGATGCCACCGCTCAAACGCTTCTGCGCCAGATCGAGAATCTGCTGTTGCTGTTTGAGCATTGCGGCAACGATGTCGCGCTGGGCGTAATGCAGCGACAGCTCGATGTAGGCGCGGACGATGTTGTTCTGCAGTTCCAGTTGCGCCAGGCGCGCCTCGGCCACGCTCACATGGGCCAGATCCACTGCGCGTTCACTGGCATTGCGCTCGCGGCCCCAGAGGTCGAGGGCGTAACTGAAGCCGAGCGCGGCGTTGTTGTCCCACGTGGTGGTGTTGGCCAGATCGCCGGGGCCGTAGAACTGATCGGTCGGCCAGTTGTGGCGCTTGAGGGTCGATTCGCCATTGATCTGCAACGCCTCGGCCGCTTCGGCAACACCGGCCATAGCCTTGGCCTGACGCACCCGCGCAGCGGCCATGGCCATGCTCGGGCTGCCTTGCACGGCGAGGTCGATCCAGCGATCAAGTTGCGCGTCACCAAACGCCTGCCACCATTGGGCGCTGGGCCAGTGGGCGTCTTTGGCGGCCTCGGCAATGGCAGCGTCGGTGGCCAGTGAATCGGCCGCGAGTGCCTCGCCGTGAGGGGCAATGCCTTGGGTAGAGATGCAGCCGCCGAGAGCCAGGGTTAAAGCCAGAACACTGAGCGGCAAAAGCGCTCTGTTGATGCGACGCGGCACAGCTGCGAATTCCTGAGAGAGGGATAGATCGAGGACCGTGCAGGAGCTGCCGCAGGCTGCGATCTTTTGATCTTGCTTCCCTTAAAACAAAATCAACAGATCGCAGCCTTCGGCAGCGCCGGCACAGGATCGGCGCAATTCTATGGAGCTGCCTCTGCGGCGATAAGCTGGGATTTCTGTGAATCTTTGTTACGGTTAACGAGATAATCCCTTGGTCGGGGGTCTCAGCCCCTGAAACTTCGTGTCACAATTTGCCATCTCCCTTGAGAGCACCCCATGGACACTTTGCAAAACATGCGCGCCTTCAGTTGTGTTGCCGAAGCGGGCAGCTTCACCGCCGCCGCCGTGCAACTGGACACCACTACCGCCAACGTCTCGCGCGCGGTCTCCAACCTGGAAGCCCACCTGCAAACCCGCCTGCTCAATCGCACGACCCGGCGCATCGCCCTGACCGAGGCCGGCAAACGCTACCTGCTGCGCTGCGAACAGATCCTCGCCTACGTCGAAGAAGCCGAAGCGGAAGCCAGCGACGCCCATGCACGCCCGGCCGGCCAGCTGAAAGTGCACACCATGACTGGCATCGGTCAGCACTTCGTCATCGACGCCATCGCCCGCTACCGCAAGACCCACCCCGACGTGACCTTCGACCTGACCCTGGCCAACCGCGTGCCGGACCTGCTCGACGAGGGCTACGACGTGTCCATCGTGCTGGCCAGCGAACTGCCCGATTCCGGCTTCGTCTCGCAACGCCTGGGCATCACCTACAGCATCGTCTGCGCCTCGCCGGCGTACGTGAAAGCCAACGGCGCCGCGCAGAAACCCAGCGACCTGCTCAACCACGCCTGCCTGCGCCTGGTCAGCCCGGTGATCCCCTTGGAAAAATGGGCCTTCGACGGCCCGGACGGCCAGGAAACGGTCACCATCAACAGCTCACCGTTCCTGGTGAACTCCGCCGACGCCATGAAAACCGCCATCACCAGCGGCATGGGCGTCGGCGTGCTACCGGTCTACGCCGCCATCGAAGGCCTGCGCAACGGCACCCTGGTGCGCGTGATGCCGAACTACCGCTCGCAGGAACTCAACCTCTACGCGATCTACCCGTCGCGGCAGTACCTGGATGCGAAGATCAAAACCTGGGTGGAATATTTGCGCGGATCGTTGCCGGAGATATTGGCGGCGCATCAGGCGGAACTGGTTGCGTATGAGTTGAGCGGGAGCCTGGCTGGCGCGCGCGTTGCGACCTGACTTTCAAAGACCCGGAGGGAGTTCCGCGCTCCGATGACGCGGAATTCCCAATGCAACGTCGTTGCGATAGCACTAATCGGCGATAAAGACAGAGTGTTACTTCTGTACGTGCTCAAGACCTTGAACGTCTCTGAACGCACCGTTTGCTCCCAGCTGGGGATCTGTTGGATCGTTCTGTACCTTTAAATTGAACGTCGCATGGAATGTGCCTCGTTCCAAATCGAATGCAACTGTGACTTTTCCGCTTCCGTAAACAGCTGAGTAAGGAGTATATGTCTCCCCATCGTCATCCTTTTCAATCAGTACATAGATAATGTCGATACCGCCGTCTTTAACGTAATCATGTTCTTTGTTGTCAATTGACTCTGGAAAACTGATGCTCAACGACGCCGACCGTTTTTCGTCAAATTGTTGATTTGCACTAACTAGGACTTCCTTGCCATCAGTCAAGAATTTCAAAACAGTGCCATTGAACGGTGGAAGGCTGTCAATCAGCACGTTGGCCGAACCTGATACTGATTTTTTTGATTTCGAATGGAGCCGAATTTTATTTTGCATGACAAGTTCCCTCTCTATGGATCCGGTACACACAGGAAAATAGTGTGCAGACACAAGATTGCATGATTGAACTCTGATCGCACCTGACAGAAATGACAGTAAAACAAAATTTTTTGCTATAAGAAACTTACGATCTGGTTCTAGACAAAGTGCAGAAGGATGGAATTGGTAGCGTATCAATTGGCCGGAGCCCGCCCAGGACTCGACACATTCAAACTCGAGGTGTCAGATAAACCGCTATCGCCAGCAGGCTCACTTCCACAGAAAAGCAAAGCAGCGCAGCTGCCCGCGGCGAAGCCGCCCCACTCAACAATGAGCGCAAGCTCGAGTGCTTTTGATCTTGATCCACCGGCGACGTCGGAAGGCTGAGTGGAGGGATTGATCCGGGCGTGGGAGCGCAGCGACCGTCTGGCGCAGCCAGACACAGCGGAAGGAGGTGCAGCGAAGCAAACCGGAGCCGCTGCGCCCGGATCAGTCCCGGAGCGAAGGGACCCGAGCCTGCGAGGGCCGAACGTAGGAGCTAGCGTTTTTTGCTTACTTTTTTAGGCGCTTGTAAAAAAGTAAGTCGCCGTCAGGCGAAACCGCCAGCCGCCGCACCGAAACCTTCGGATATTCACACCAGACAAACCAAGGCATGGTCGGCCCAGAGGCCGCCAAGACAACCCGAGCGAGAAAATGTTAGCGTGCTTGCAATCAAGCCCCGACGAGCCCAAGCCCAATGAAAAAAACAGTCCTGGCCTTCAGCCGCATCACCCCGCCCATGATCGAACGCCTGCAAGAAGAATTCGACGTCATCGTCCCCAACCCCAAGACCGGTGACATCAACGCCCAGTTCAACGAAGCCCTGCCCCACGCCCACGGCCTCATCGGCGTCGGCCGCAAACTCGGCCGCGCACAACTGGAAAGCGCAACCAGACTCGAAGTGGTCTCGAGCGTCTCGGTCGGCTACGACAACTACGACCTCGACTACTTCAACGAACGCGGGATCATGCTCACCAACACCCCCGACGTGCTCACCGAAAGCACCGCCGACCTCGCCTTCGCCCTGATCATGAGCAGCGCCCGCCGCGTCGCCGAACTCGACGCCTGGACCAAGGCCGGCCAATGGCAGGCCAGCGTCGGCGCCCCGCTGTTCGGCACTGATGTGCACGGCAAGACCCTCGGCATCGTCGGCATGGGCAACATCGGCGCCGCTGTCGCCCGGCGCGGACGCTTCGGCTTCAACATGCCGATCATCTACAGCGGCAACAGCCGCAAGACCGAACTGGAAGAGGAACTCGGCGCGCAGTTCCGCAGCTTGGATGAGCTGCTGGCCGAAGCCGATTTCGTCTGCCTGGTGGTGCCACTCAGCGACAAGACCCGCCACCTGATCAGCCATCGCGAACTGGCGCTGATGAAGCCGAGCGCGATCCTGGTCAACATCTCGCGCGGCCCGGTGGTCGACGAACCGGCACTCATCGAAGCTCTGCAAAACAACCGCATCCGTGGCGCCGGCCTGGACGTCTACGAAAAAGAACCGCTGGCCGAATCGCCGCTGTTCCAGTTGAAAAACGCCGTGACCCTGCCGCACATCGGCTCGGCCACCACCGAGACCCGCGAAGCCATGGCCAACCGCGCCCTGGCCAACCTGCGCAGCGCCCTGCTCGGCGAACGGCCGCAGGATCTGGTCAACCCGCAAGTCTGGCGCGGCTGAAAAAAAAGGCCGGCGCAACATTGCGCCGGCCTTCACCTTACATAACTTGCAACCGAACAAAACGCCAGACCAAGTAACAGCAATATAAGCTCTCGCAACTTATCAACTTATTGATTAATTGCCATGGAGAGCCAATCCCGTGAACACCCTGACCACCGACAAACTCATCCGTTACAGCAAAGTCATCTTGATGGCTTATATAAGTTTCTTTGGCCTGCTGGTGATGATCCATAACTTCACTGACTATGAGTCCAACTACACTTACGTTGCACATATCCTGAGCATGGACACCACCAACGCCAGTGAAAACATCATGTATCGGGCCATTGATTCGCCGATGATCCATCACCGGATCTACTGGTTCATCATCACCATGGAAGTCATCTATACCGTGCTCTGCCTGATCGGTACTTACCAGTTGTATCGCTACATCGATGCCTCGCCAGCGGCATTCCATGAAGCCAAGAAGTTTTCAATCATGGGCATATTGGTCGCCATCTTCATTTATTACGTATGTCTGCAAACTGTAGGTGTCGAATGGTTCGACATGGACACTTCGCAATCCTGGAATGCCAAGGACTGGGCAAGGCATATTGTCGACTTCATCTTCCCGGTGATGATCTACATCACTTTGAAAGTTGAGCGCTGAGTATCAGCGCTCGTTTTATCAAGCCAACTTCCCTTGACCCGCAGACAACAGCACTTTCGGTTTACGAAACACCAGCACGTTGCCCAACATCACTAAGACCAGCCCGACCAGCGCCGGTGCGGTCCATTGATAACCTTCGGCAAACGCCGACACGTTCAACGCCACCACCGGGAACAGCACCGTGCAGTAAGCCGCCCGCTCCGGGCCCATGCGCCCGACCAGCGTGAGGTACGCGGTGAAGCCGATCACCGAACCGGGAATCACCAGATACAACAGTGCCCCGACGTAACGCGGCGACCAATCCATGTCGAAGGGTATGCCCTTGATCAGACACCACACCGTCAGCATCGCTGCGCCGTAAGCCATGCCCCAGGCGTTGGTGGTCAGCGGTCGCAATCCCGCTTTCTGTTGCAGACTCGAGAGTATATTGCCGGCGGAAAAACACAACGTGCCGCATAACGCCAATCCAAGGCCGAGCAGGGTTTGCGGGCTGGCCTCATGCCCGGCCAGTTCCGGCCAGAACAACAGCCCCAGACCTGACAGCCCCAGCGCACCGCCCAGCAACACGTTGCGGGCAATGCGCTGGCCGAAAAACACCCGCGCATTCAGCGCGTTCCACAGCGTTGCCGTGGAAAACACCACCGCCACCAGCCCGCTGGGAATCCACTGGCTGGCCGTCAGAAAGCACATGAAGTTCACGCAGAACAGACATAACCCTTGAGCCACACAAATCAAATGCCCACGGCGGTTCATCGGTTGCAGGCGTCGGCTGAGCAGCAACAACGCAAACAACACCAACGCGGCGAGGCCGAAGCGATAGACAATCGACACCGGGATTTCGACCACGCCCAATTGCCATTTCAAGGCAATCCAGGTGGTGCCCCAGATCAGCACGGTCAGCAGGTACAACGACAGGTTCATGGCACACACTCCTTAAACAGGCCTTGAGTGTCTGCCTCGGGCAGCCTTCGACGCTTGCACAATCTTGCGCTTTTGTCTGGCGGCAGGCTGGCAGGGCGGCGTCTACGGAGTAGGATGCAAGGCGTTGGAGAGAACCGAACATGGCCGCTATCGATACCCTGCAAGTCTTTCAAGCCCTCAACCGCTCGCCGAATGCACGCCTTGTGCACAGCGCCGAGCTCGGTGACGGCATGTCTGCGGCCTTGTGGACCAACCACCACGATGCCCAGGAATACGAAGCGCCAAGTCATCACACGCTGTCGTGCTACGTCGCCGGCGGCACCGGCACATTCCGTCGTGGCCAGCCGGGCCGCAAGGGCGGGCCGGACAAGCTGTGCATCCTGCCGGCCGATCACGAATCGGGCTGGGTGATCAATGGCGATATCCGTCTGGCGCACCTGTATTTCAGCGCCGAACAATTCGCCCTCGGTTGCGTCACTTTGCTCGATCGCGAACCGCGCGAGATGCAATTACGCGAGCAGACCTTTCTCGAAGATCCGCAGCAGGCGCAGCGCTTCCGGCAATTGCTGAATCTGAACTGGCAAGAGCCGGCCGAGCGCTTGCTGACCAGCAGCCTCGCCCATGAATTGATCAGCCACACGCTGCTCAGCCAGGTGGGTGCGCGTCAGGGCCTGCGCCTCAAGGGCGGGCTGGCGCCGCACCAGCGCCGACAACTGGTGGAGTTCATCGACAACCAGTTGGCTGAGCCGATCAGCCTCGGGCAACTGGCCGGGCTGTGTGCACTGTCGGAATACCACTTTGCGCGGATGTTTCGCCTGAGCTTCGGCCTGCCGCCACATCAATATGTGCTGGCGCGGCGCTTGAGCCGGGCGCGGGAATTGTTGCGCGGCACGGCGTTGCCGCTTGGCGAAATTGCGCTGGCGTGCGGGTTTGCCAGTGCCAGCCATTTCACTAATCGGTTCAGGCAGGTTTTGGGTGGGACGCCGGGCGAGTATCGGCAGGCGTTTTTGCGGTAACCCCATTCCCCTCACCCCAGCCCTCTCCCAGAGGGAGAGGGGGCCGACCGAGGTGTCTTGCGGTGTACATCGACCTGAAAAATCGCATCGATTATGGATTCCAAGCATTACTTTCAGGTCGGTGTATCTCTCGAATATCCCACGGTCAGTCCCCTCTCCCTCCGGGAGTGTATGTACCGGGGACATGGTGGACACATGTTCGGAGACATGGTGGACGGTTTTAGATCTTCTTACCTGCCGTCACGATCTGCAAGTTCAAGTCGATTCGAGCGACACGATGTCTACTCCAGTAGA
>NZ_JASCPT010000043.1:0-40618 GCF_029959775.1 Pseudomonas sp. PS01270
GGATTCATCCCCGCTGGGCTGCGCAGCGGTCCCCGCTTTTTTAAGAACGGGGCCGCTTTGCGACCCAGCGGGGATGAATCCCCTCGCCACAGGGTCATCACATGCGCAGGAGGATTTTCCAGGCGCGGTTCTGGTACACCGCAATCGCCTGATGCTTGCGCGCATCGAGCAGTTCGTCGGTGATGGTCGGCTCGTTGGCCAGTTGCGCCAGTTTGTTCAGCTCACCGTACAGGCGATCCATTTCCGGGATGTCCAGCACGTTGCGCGCGTGGTGCAACCAGACCTGAATGCGCTCGATACGTGGCAGTTGCTCGGCAAGGTCTTCCGGCTGCTGCTGATAGCGTTGCAGCTGCAGAGCGGTGGCTTCTTCGCCCAACAGACGCGGCAACCAGCTGTGCAGTTGCGCGTCACCCTGACGGTTGCCACGGGTGTTGCGGTCGGCGGTCCAGGTGCGGGCCAACAGCCAGCGTGAAGCGTTCAGCGAGAACTGGCCCCAGCGCGGATCTTCCAGCTCTTCGAGGAACTGCTCCGGCGCGGCCTTGCGCACGTCTTCGTCCTCGATGCCGACCTGCACCAACGGGCGCCAGTCTTCGAGCAAAGCATCGAGGGCCACACGCAAATCGTGGGTCGACTGACGCGGCGCCGCCTGGCCGAGGCTGCTGAGCAGGGCGCGCATTTCCGCGAGGTTCTCGACCCAGTCCTGCAACAGACGCCAGTGACCGTTGAAGCGATATTGTTCGGCCAGACGCTGGCTGCTGCCGAGCAGATGCCAGCTCAGCGCGGCGAAGGCGTCGTCGAGACGGGTTTCGGTGGTCAGCTGCGGCGCCGGCAGGCTCAGCGAGTAACTGTTGGCGTCGTGCAGACGATAACCGCGCTCAGCCTTGCTGATATCGCATGGCATCAGCGCCAGGGTTTCGGCCAATTCGGCAGCTAGTTCCAGCAACGCGGCAGGCTCGCCTTCGCGCAGTTCCAGTTCCAGCTCGCAGATTTCTTCCTTCTGCTTGCCGACCACCACATGACCGAGGTCCAGCGCGGCTTCGATGACCACTTTGGTCTTGCCACGGCCCCAGGCGATTTCGGCGCGCTCGCGGACGAAATCGGTGGTGAAGATCGGTTTGAGGGTTTTCTTGTCCAGCTCGACCAGCGCCTCGGGCCAGCATTCGCCGTCGAGTTTCTTCACGTCGAGCTTGGCTTTCGCCAGTTTCCAGTCGTACTCGTTACGCTCGGACAGACCGGCGACGCTCTGGCCACGGGTCTTGAGGGTCTGAATCACTTCGTCACCGTCCTTGCGCAGGCGCAGTGCGACTTTGGCTTGGGCGAGGTCGCGCTCGGGGGTGTCGAAGTACTGGTTCATCAACTCACGGCGTTCCCAGCCACTTTTGTTGCGTTTCTTCAGCAGCGGGTGCTCGCGCAGGGCAGCGAGGGTTTCGCGGCTGACGCGGAGTTTGATTTCAGTTTCTTTTTGCATGGCCGGAACATCCAGAATCGGGAGCGCAGCCGGGGGAATGTGTGGCTGCCAAGGCCGTGCAGTGTACAGGAGTCAAACTTCCTACGCCCTGCGGCGGTTTATTCCGCGCGCCGGATGGTTCTATAGTGGGCCTCAATCCGGGACCTGGAGTCAGTGATGCCATTGCCGTCCATGCAAGACCAGTTCGCCGCGCTGATTGCCGCGCCATCGGTCAGCTGTACTCAACCGAACCTGGACCAGTCCAACCGCGCCGTCATCGATCTGCTGGCGGGCTGGCTTGGTGACCTGGGCTTCAGCTGCGATATCCGGCAGGTCAGCCCCGGCAAATTCAATCTGCTCGCCAGTTTCGGCAGCGGCCCCGGCGGCCTGGTGCTGGCCGGGCACAGCGACACCGTGCCGTACGACGACGCGTTGTGGCAGACCGACCCGCTGAAGCTCACGGAGGTTGATGGCCGCTGGGTCGGGCTGGGCAGTTGTGACATGAAGGGTTTCTTCGCGCTGATCATCGAAGCCGTGCAGCCGCTGCTTGATCAGCCGTTCAAGCAACCGCTGCTGATCCTCGCCACCTGCGACGAAGAAAGCTCGATGTCCGGCGCCCGCGCGCTGGCCGAGGCCGGGCAACCGTTGGGCCGCGCGGCGGTGATCGGCGAGCCGACCGGGCTCAAGCCGATTCGCATGCACAAAGGCATCATGATGGAGCGCATCGACATCCTCGGGCAGAGCGGCCACTCGTCTGATCCGCGCCTGGGCCACAGCGCCCTTGAAGCGATGCACGATGCCATCGGCGAACTGCGCGGTCTGCGTCTGTTGTGGCAGCGCGAATTCAGCAACCCACAGTTCAGCGTGCCGCAACCGACGATGAACTTCGGTTGCATTCATGGCGGCGACAACCCCAATCGCATCTGCGGCCAGTGTTCGCTGGAGTTCGACCTGCGGCCGCTGCCGGGCATGGACCCGAACCTGCTGCGCGCGGAAATCCTGCGCAAGCTCAACCCGGTGGCCGAGCGGCATAAGGTGAAGATCGACTACCGACCGCTGTTCCCGGAAGTGCCGCCGTTCGAACAGTCCGAGGATGCCGAACTGGTGCGCATCGCTGAAAAGCTCACCGGTCATCGCGCCGAAGCAGTAGCGTTCGGCACCGAAGCGCCTTATCTTCAGCGCCTCGGCTGCGAAACCATCGTCCTCGGCCCCGGCGACATTGCCTGCGCGCATCAACCCGGCGAGTACCTTGAAATGTCACGTTTGCAGCCTACCGTGCATCTGATTCGGCAGTTGATTGAACATTACTGCCTGACGACAGACGAACGATGACGGCCCTGTGTGGGAACGAGCCTGCTCGCGAAAGCGTTCCGTCAGTCGCCCTTGATGAACCTGATCCACCGTTTTCGCGAGCAGGCTCGCTCCCACTGGGTTAAATGTCTTGCATCAACCCGGTAAATTGCCTGCACCACAACCCGTATTCATGAGGAGAGCGCGCGTGTCGCCAAGCCTGTTCCGACGATAACCATCAGCCCGCTGTGCGTTTTTCGTTTCGCCCCTTTTTTCGGCTGCTCTTTATTACAGGCCCAGGTTCATGCCCGAATACGTCAATTGGCTTCGCCACGCGTCCCCTTACATCAATGCCCATCGCGATTGCACCTTCGTCGTCATGCTGCCCGGCGACGGCGTCGAGCATCCGAATTTCGGCAACATCGTCCACGACCTGGTCTTGCTGCACAGTCTGGGCGTGCGTCTGGTGCTGGTGCACGGCTCGCGCCCGCAGATCGAAACCCGCCTCGCCGCCCGTGGCCTGACCCCGCATTACCATCACGGCATGCGCATCACCGATGCCGCGACCCTGGAATGTGTGATCGACGCGGTCGGCCAGTTGCGCATCGCCATCGAAGCCCGGCTATCGATGGACATGGCTTCGTCGCCGATGCAGGGCTCGCGCCTGCGCGTGGCCAGCGGCAACCTCGTCACCGCGCGGCCGATCGGTGTGCTGGAAGGTGTCGACTATCACCACACCGGTGAAGTGCGTCGGGTTGACCGCAAGGGCATCAATCGCCTGCTCGATGAACGCTCGATCGTATTGCTGTCGCCGCTGGGCTATTCGCCGACCGGCGAAATCTTCAATCTTGCCTGCGAAGACGTCGCCACCCGCGCCGCGATTGATCTGGGCGCGGACAAGTTGCTGTTGTTCGGCGCCGAGCTCGGCCTGATCGACGAAAACGGCAAGCTGGTACGCGAACTGCGCCCGCAGCAAGTGCCGGCACATTTGCAGCGCCTCGGCATGAGCAACTATCAAGCGGAGTTGCTCGATGCCGCCGCCGAAGCCTGCCGTGGCGGCGTTGCGCGCAGCCATATCGTCAGTTATGCCGAAGACGGCGCGCTGCTGACCGAGCTGTTCACCCGTGACGGTGGCGGTACGCTGGTGGCGCAGGAGCAGTTCGAACTGGTGCGCGAGGCGGCGATTGAAGACGTCGGCGGTTTGCTCGACCTGATCAGTCCGCTGGAAGAACAGGGCATTCTGGTGCGCCGCTCGCGGGAAGTGCTGGAGCGCGAGATCGAGCAGTTCAGCGTGGTCGAGCGCGAAGGCATGATCATCGCCTGTGCGGCGCTGTATCAGATTGCCGATTCTGATGCCGGCGAACTGGCGTGTCTGGCGGTGAATCCGGAGTATCGCCATGGCGGTCGCGGCGATGAATTGCTCGAGCGCATCGAAACCCGCGCACGGGCGCAGGGTCTGAAAACCCTGTTCGTACTCACCACGCGTACTGCGCACTGGTTCCGCGAGCGCGGGTTCGAGCCGAGCAGCGTGGAACGCCTGCCAGCGGCACGGGCGTCGCTGTACAACTATCAGCGCAACTCGAAGATCTTCGAAAAGACCCTCTGAACAACAGCGAGGTCTGTGGCGAGGGGATTTATCCCCGCTGGACTGCGCAGCAGTCTCCTTGCGTTTCCAAGTGAAACCATAGGTGGTCGCTACGCGACCCAGCGGGGATAAATCCCCTCACCACAGGGTTCTGCATTCAGTCAGAGATGAACTTGGCGCTGACGTACTGCGAATAATCAGGCAGCACCGTCTCGACCTTGCCTTGTTCCTTCAAGAATTTCGCCGTTTCGGCAATGGCCTTGGCGGTGCCGCCGTCCAGCAGCGCCGTGCTTTGCTGCGCCTTGGCATCCGGGAACGCCGAACCGGCCAGCAGTTCCGGCACATCTGCTGCGTTGGCACCGGTCAATCTGGCGATTTTTTGCACAGGCACCGAGTCGGCCGTCCAGCTGTCTCTGTGTGCGGCGTAATCAGCGAACGACTCCAGGGTGACCTTGGCAAACTTGGCCACGACCTCGGGATGCTTCTCGGCAAAGTCCTTGCGCGCCACCCACACCTCGAAGGTCGGCGCACCCCACTGGCCGACCTGGGCGGCGTCGGTCAGGGTCTTGCCGGTCTTGCGGATCTCGCCCAGCGCCGGCGACCAGACAAACGCCCCGTCAATGTCGCCACGCTTCCACGCGGCGGCGATTTCCGCCGGTTGCAGGTTGACCACTTTGACTTGCGAAGTATTCAGGCCCCAGTGCTTCAGCGCCCCAAGCAGACTGTAGTGCGAGGTCGACACGAACGGTGTGGCGATGGTCTTGCCGATCAGGTCCTGTGGTTTGTCGATGCCGCTGCCGTTGCGCACCACCAAGGCTTCGGCGGCATTAATCTGCGCCGAAACGATAAACGCCACGATCGGCAGATTGCGTGAAGCAGCTGCTGCCAGTGGGCTTGAGCCAAGGTTGCCGATCTGCACGTCGCCAGAAGCAATGGCAGTGACGACTTCCGGGCCGCTGTTGAAACGACGCCAGTCGATCTTCTCGCCGATGGTTTTTTCATAGACACCATCGGCCTGCGGCACTTTGCTCGGATCGATCCCGGTCTGGTAGCCGACCGTCAGACCGGCGGCATGTGCGGAAAAAGAAAACAGTGCCGACACACAAACTGTAACAAATTGACTTGATAGTGCGCGTTTCGCCATGATGCGTCGCCTTTTCGATGGGATTTGCCGTGTTGGGAGCACGGCAAAGCTAATCGATCTAAAAAAAGGTCAACAAATACCATTTAGGAATGAGCTTAGGCGCCGATACGCTGTTTCCCGGCTCAAAGGGCCATTAATGGGCCATATGTCCGAATGGTATGAAAAAGGATGAATAAATTCTTTTTGGGATTATCAGGAAGTCTTTACGCTGCAGGGACCCAATCACTTGCGATTAGACGATGGTCGTAGACACACAAGGTTACGATTGACTTGGCAGTCACGGTCTGGCGCTAATCGCGCATCTTAGGATTCAGGGCAAATCGACCCCGAACCAGGAACACAAGAATTAGAACGAGAGGAGCGATACATGAACAAGTCCACCTTGGCCCTGGCTGTGGCCGTTGGGGTTATGGCGCAGCAGGCAGGCGCCGCCGGTTTCATCGAAGACAGCAAGGCTACTCTGGGTCTGCGCAACTTCTATATCAACACTGACAACCGTGACGGCGATACCAAAGCTGCCGGCGCTCAGAACAAGCAAGAAGAATGGGGCCAAGGCTTCGATCTGCGGTTTATCTCCGGTTATACCCAAGGCACCGTAGGCTTCGGTATCGATGCCATCGGCCTGTTGGGTGTGCGTCTGGATTCGGGTGGCGGCACCAACGGTGCTACCTCGACTTCCTACGGCGGTACTGTATTCCCGAGCAAATCCAACGGCGAAGCGGTCGATAACTTCTCTAGCCTGGGTCTGACTGCCAAAGCCAAGATCTCCCAGACGGAATTGAAGTTGGGTACCCTGCAGCCGAAACTGCCGGTTATCGTGACCAATGATGGACGTCTGCTGCCACAAACTTTCCAGGGTGGCCAGATCACTTCCGGTGAGATCAAAGACCTGACGCTGGTCGCTGGTCAGATTGAGCATGCCAAGGGTCGGAACTCCAGCAACAACGAAGAGTTGTCGATTGCGGGCTCCAACGCTCACACCGCTGCCGGTCGTGACAGTAACAAGTTCATCTACGGTGGCGGTGACTACAAAATCACCAAAGACCTGACTGCTCAGTACTACTACGGCAACCTGCAGGATTACTACAAGCAGCACTTCCTGGGTCTGGTGCACAACTGGGCAATCGGCCCGGGTGTATTGAAGTCGGATTTGCGTTACTTCAATAGCCGTGACGATGGCGCCAACGGTAATGATCCGGCGTACTACACCACTGGTGACTACGGTACCGGCATCACCAAAGGGAAAGTCGACAACAACCTGTACAGTGGTTTGTTCCTGTACACCGTTGAAGGTCACACCTTCGGTGGCGGTTATCAGGTCAGTAACGGCAACAGCGACTTCCCTTGGCTGAACCAGGGTGACGGCTCGTCGGCTTACATCACTACCGACATGCAAATTGCCAAATTCGCTCGCGCTGGCGAACGTACTTGGCAAGCTCGCTACTCGTACGACTTCGCGAAGGTAGGCGTACCTGGCCTTACCGCCGGTGTGGTTTACCTGCGTGGCGATAACATCGACACTACTGGTCGTGTTGGCAGTAGCGTGCCACAAGTCAGCACCAATGCCACTGGCCGTTCCGAGTGGGAGCGTGACCTCACTGTTGCTTACGTCGTACCGGAAGGCCCGCTGAAAAACGTTGGCGTAATGTGGAAAAACGCAACCTGGCGCAACGACATCCCGGGTCAACGCGACCAGGACGAAAACCGCCTGATCCTCAGCTACTCGATCCCGCTGCTGTAACAGCTCGACCAAGTAACTGAAGCAAAAAAAGCCCCGTCCGGCATCGCGCCGGACGGGGCTTTTGCGTTTCGAGTCAGGCTCACCCCCGTAAGCCCTTCTCGATTTCCCTCTTTGCTGCAACTCAAGGCC
The DNA here is from genome assembly GCF_029959775.1 of Pseudomonas sp. PS01270. NCBI lineage: Bacteria > Pseudomonadati > Pseudomonadota > Gammaproteobacteria > Pseudomonadales > Pseudomonadaceae > Pseudomonas > Pseudomonas sp. PS01270. The sequence goes on from NZ_JASCPT010000043.1 coordinate 7,337, forward strand.
TTCTCGAACCTTGCGTTGGATGTTCGTCGCGATGCCGTCTGGTGTCCAATGAACAGATGTTTAATATTCACTAATGATCTAGATATCTAGTTATTTATTCTTTTTCACACTGATTGATCCCGAGCTACAGTTGTTGTCTCCCATCCCTCATCAGGAGCAGCACCATGAGCCTCAGACTCGGCGACATCGCCCCCGATTTCGAACAAGACTCCAGCGCCGGCAAGATTCGTTTCCACGAATGGCTGGGCGATAGCTGGGGCGTGCTGTTTTCCCATCCGGCGGACTTCACTCCGGTGTGCACCACCGAGCTGGGTTTCACCGCCAGGCTCAAGGATGAATTCAGCCAGCGCGGCGTCAAGGCCATCGCGCTGTCGGTCGACCCGGTGGACTCGCACCACAAGTGGATCGAGGACATCAACGAAACCCAGAATACCATCGTCAATTTCCCGATCCTGGCCGATGCCGATCGCAAGGTCTCCGATCTCTACGACCTGATCCACCCGAACGCCAATGACACGCTGACTGTGCGTTCACTGTTCGTCATCGATCCGAACAAGAAGATTCGTCTGACCATCACCTACCCGGCGAGCACCGGGCGCAACTTTCACGAGATCCTGCGGGTGATCGACTCGCTGCAGCTCACCGACAACTACAAGGTCGCCACCCCGGCCAACTGGCAGGACGGTGAAGAGGTGGTGATCGTGCCGTCGCTCAAGGATGAGGACGAGATCAAGCAGCGCTTCCCCAAAGGCTATCGCGCGGTGAAGCCGTACCTGCGCCTGACGCCGCAGCCGAATAAATGAATCAGTGAGATTTTGATCGTTCCCACGCTCTGCGTGGGAATGCCGCCCGTGACGCTCCGCGTCACAGTGGACGCGGAGCGTCCATGGATTCATTCCCACGCAGAGCGTGGGAACGATCTTCGTGTGACTACAACGCAGGGGATTTCAGGCCGTTTCGACGGCCTTTTTTTTCGCCTGGATTCTGCTCAGCGGTATATCTCTTAAATGCATAACCAAATGAATAAATATGATTTATGGATATATAAATCAGCTGGTAAGGTCACTGCCATTGAAGCGAGATCGCAGCCTGCGAATCGCCCGTAACGCTTAAAGGAATCTGCAATGCTGGTCGTCTCACTCGGTGGCAGCCCCAGCCTGCGCTCCCGTTCCGGGGTGCTGCTGGAGCGCTCGCAACGCTGGTTGCAACAGCAAGGGGTGGAAGTGGTGAGTTATCAGGTGCGGGACTTCCCGGCCGAGGATCTGCTCCACGCCCGCTTCGACAGCCCGAAGGTCCTCGACCTGCTGCTACAGATCGCAAACGCCGATGGCCTGCTGATCGCCACGCCGGTGTACAAGGCCTCGTTTTCCGGTGCGCTGAAGACCCTGCTGGATCTGCTCCCCGAGCGCGCCTTGAACCACAAGATTGTCTTGCCGATGGCCACGGGCGGCAGCATCGCCCACATGCTGGTGGTCGATTACGCGCTCAAGCCTGTGCTGTCGGCACTCAAGGCCCAGGAAATGCTTCAGGGCATTTTCGCCGAGGACAGCCAGATCGCTTATGGCGAAGGCAGTGCCGCCGCGCAACTGGCGCCGGCCCTGGAGCAGCGCTTGCACGAGGCCCTGGACCAGTTCATCGGTGCCATGGCGCGCCGGCCGAAACCGCTGGAGCCGGGCCTGCTGAACGAACGTTTGTTGAGTGCTCGCTGGAGCATTTAAGCCTTATCGAAATTTGAAGTACTGGCCTTACTCGCCCGCCAACGGGCAAGCAGGTGCAGCCAAAACCCAACAGCAAAAAGGAGAGCGCTATGCGCACTGTATTTTTGCGTCGTGGTCTGGTCGCTCTGTTTGCTGCGGCTGTCACCTTCGGCGCCATCACCCAAGCTCAAGCCGAGACATTGCGGATCGGTTATCAGAAGTACGGCACGCTGGTGCTGCTCAAAGCCAAAGGCACGCTGGAAAAACGCCTCGCCGCGCAAGGCGTCGACGTGCAATGGACCGAGTTTCCCGGCGGCCCGCAGCTGCTCGAAGGCCTCAACGTTGGCTCGATCGATTTCGGCGTGACCGGCGAAACCCCGCCGGTTTTCGCCCAGGCCGCTGGCGCCGATCTGCTCTACGTCGCCTATGAACCGCCAGCGCCGAACAGCGAAGCGATCCTCGTGCCGAAAGACTCGCCGATCAAATCGGTGGCCGATCTCAAAGGCAAGAAAGTCGCCCTGAACAAAGGCTCCAACGTGCACTACCTGCTGGTGCGCGCGCTGGAAGACGCCGGCCTCAAGTACAGCGATATTCAGACCGTGTTCCTGCCACCGGCCGACGCCCGCGCTGCGTTCGAACGTGGCAGTGTCGACGCCTGGGTCATCTGGGATCCGTATCAGGCCGCTGCCGAGAAACAACTACAAGCGCACACCCTGCGTGACGGCAAAGGCATCGTCGACAACCACCAGTTCTATCTCGCGACCAAACCTTACGCGCAGAAAAATCCCGAGGTGATCAAGACCCTCGTCGAAGAAGTGCGCGCGGTTGGCGAATGGTCGCAAGCCAATCCCGAAGACGTGACGCAACAGGTCGCGCCACTGCTTGGCCTGCCGGCTGACATCACCCTGACCTCGGTGAAACGCCAGGGCTACGGCGCGCTGTTCGTGACTCCGGAAGTGGTCGCCGCGCAACAGAAAATCGCCGACACGTTCTTCCAGCTCAAGCTGATTCCCAAGCCGTTGAGCATCAAGGATGTGATCTGGACCCCGACGGCCGCTGTGGCCCAAAGCTCCCCCGCCCAGTAATTCGAATCCACAAGGAGACCACTCCATGAGCCTCAACATCTTCTGGTTCCTGCCGACCCACGGCGACGGCCATTACCTTGGCACCGCCGAGGGCGCCCGCGCGGTTGATCACGGTTATTTGCAGCAAGTCGCGCAAGCGGCGGATCGTCTGGGTTTTGGCGGGGTGCTGATTCCGACCGGGCGTTCCTGCGAAGACTCGTGGCTGGTGGCAGCCTCGCTGATTCCGGTGACCCAGCGCCTGAAGTTTCTGGTCGCCCTGCGCCCCGGGATCATTTCCCCGACGGTCGCGGCGCGCCAGGCAGCGACGCTGGATCGTTTGTCCGGCGGGCGTGCCCTGTTCAATCTGGTCACCGGTGGCGATCCGGAAGAGTTGGCCGGGGACGGGCTGTTCCTCAACCATGAGGAACGCTATCAGGCCTCGGTGGAATTCACCCGCATCTGGCGTCGTGTGCTGGAAGGCGAAACCGTCGATTACGACGGCGAGCACATCAGCGTGAAGGGCGCGAAGCTGCTGTATCCGCCGATCCAGCAACCGCGTCCGCCGCTGTATTTCGGTGGCTCCTCGGAAGCGGCGCAGGATCTGGCCGCCGAGCAGGTGGAAATGGTCCTGACCTGGGGCGAGCCGCCGGCAGCAGTGGCCGAGAAGATTGCCCAGGTTCGCGCCAAGGCCGCCAAGCTCGGGCGCACCGTGCGCTTCGGCATTCGTCTGCATGTGATCGTCCGTGAAACCAATGCCGAAGCCTGGCAGGCAGCGGACCGGCTGATCTCGCATCTGGACGACGACACCATCCAACGTGCCCAGGCTTCGCTGGCGCGCTTCGATTCGGTCGGCCAGCAACGCATGGCCGCGCTGCACGGCGGTAGCCGCGACAATCTGGAAGTCAGCCCGAACCTCTGGGCCGGCGTCGGTCTGGTACGTGGCGGTGCCGGTACTGCGCTGGTCGGCGATGGCCCGACCGTGGCAGCGCGGGTCAAGGAATATGCCGATCTGGGCATCGACACCTTCATCTTCTCCGGTTATCCACACCTCGAAGAATCGTATCGCGTCGCCGAGCTGCTGTTCCCACACCTCGACGTTGAACGCCCGGAACTGCCGAAGAGCGCCGGTTATGTCAGCCCGTTTGGCGAGATGGTCGCCAACGACATTCTGCCCAAAGCCGCATCGCAGAGCTGAGGCGCAGCCATGAAGAAATTTATCCACAGCCTCGCGCCCTGGGCGTTGCCGGTGTTGCTGCTGGCGGTGTGGCAGTTGTCGGTGTCGGCGGGCTGGTTGTCGACACGGATTCTGCCGGCACCGGTGGCGGTGATCGAAGCCGGCGTCAGTCTGGTACGCAGCGGCGAGATCTGGACGCACCTGGCAATCAGCGGCTGGCGCGCGGCACTCGGTTTTACCATCGGCGGCAGCATTGGTCTGGTGCTGGGCTTCATCACCGGCCTGTCGAAGTGGGGCGAGCGCCTGCTCGACAGCTCGGTGCAGATGATCCGCAACGTGCCGCATCTGGCGCTGATTCCGCTGGTGATCCTGTGGTTCGGCATTGACGAGTCAGCGAAGATTTTCCTCGTGGCGCTGGGCACCTTGTTCCCGATCTACCTGAACACGTATCACGGCATCCGCAACGTCGACCCGGCGCTGGTGGAAATGGCGCGCAGTTATGGTCTGAGCGGTTTCAGCCTGTTCTGGCAGGTGATTCTGCCGGGAGCGTTGCCGTCGATTCTGGTTGGCGTGCGCTTCGCCCTGGGCTTCATGTGGCTGACGCTGATCGTCGCTGAAACGATCTCGGCCAGCTCCGGTATCGGCTATCTGGCGATGAACGCCCGCGAGTTCTTGCAGACCGATGTGGTAGTGCTGGCGATCCTGCTTTACGCGGTGCTCGGCAAACTTGCTGACCTCGCCGCCCGTGGACTTGAGCGTGTGTGGCTGCGCTGGCACCCGGCCTATCAGGTTGCCAAGGGAGGTGCGGCATGACCGCTCAACAACCTCCACGCCTGTTGCGCGGGATTCCACTGGCGGTGCGCAACCTGCAGAAAACCTTCGGCGCGCGCCAGGTGCTGCGCTACATCGATCTGCACATTCCGGCGGGGCAGTTTGTCGCCGTGGTCGGGCGCAGCGGTTGTGGCAAGAGCACGTTCTTGCGCTTGCTCGCCGGCCTCGATCAACCCACTGGCGGCGAGCTGCTGGCCGGCTCCGCGCCGCTCAGCCAGGCGCGCGACGATACGCGGCTGATGTTCCAGGAAGCGCGGCTGCTGCCGTGGAAAAAGATCATCGACAACGTCGGTCTCGGCCTCAAGGGCAACTGGCGCCAGCAAGCACTGGATGCACTGGAAGCCGTGGGTCTGGCTGATCGTGCCAATGAGTGGCCGGCGGCGTTGTCCGGTGGCCAGAAGCAGCGCGTGGCGCTGGCCCGGGCGCTGATTCACCAGCCGCGTCTGCTGCTGCTCGACGAACCGCTCGGCGCGCTGGATGCGCTGACCCGCATCGAGATGCAGCAACTGATCGAACGGCTCTGGCAGCAACACGGTTTTACCGTGCTGCTGGTAACCCATGACGTCAGTGAAGCGGTGGCGATCGCTGATCGGGTGATTTTGATCGAGGACGGCGAAGTCGGCCTCGACCTGCACGTCGAACTGCCGCGCCCGCGTGTCCGTGGCTCGCATCGCCTCGCCGCGCTGGAAACCGAAGTGCTCAACCGTGTTCTGTCCCTGCCCGGCGAACCGCCGGCGCCGGAACCCGTTTCACCCCTGCCTACGCAACTGCGTTGGGCGCAATGAAGCAGCTGCAAGCTTCAAGCTACAAGCCGCAAGAACAAGCCTGGTGCTTTTACTTGCAGCTTATAGCTTGCCGCTTGCAGCTCATTTCGATCCTAGGAGAAATGCCATGACCATCAAAGCCATCAACGTGCGCAACCAGTTCAAAGGCTCGATCAAGGAAATCGTCCTCGGCGACGTGCTGTCGGAAATCGACGTGCAGACCGCTTCGGGCATCGTCACTTCGGTGATCACTACCCGCTCTGTGAAAGAGCTGGAGCTGGTGGTCGGCAGTGAGGTGATCGCCTTTGTGAAATCCACCGAGGTGTCGATCGCCAAGTTGTAAGTCGGTGAGCAAAAAACAACCCCGGAGGGTGTGAGCCCTGCGGGGTTTTTTGTGCCTGTCGCGGATTCGGCGGCGCGGCTTTCGCGAGCAGGCTCGCTCCCACAGGGGAACGCATTTCAAATGTGGGAGCGAGCCTGCTCGCGAAAGGGCCGGTGCATGCGCTAGAGATTTCTTTTGGGTAAATATGGCGGAAGGTACAACCCGATATAGGCATCAAACACGCGCATCCCTTCCTCGGCCATGCGCGGGGTGATCTGCCCGTGCTGCTGCACCGAACGGGCATAAACCCGGTCGCCCAGTTCCATCGCCAGGGCAAACACATCGACATCGTCCGGCAGCCTCGGCAATTCGAAATGCTGGTCGAACAGCTTGTGCATCAGGTCGCCCAGTTCCAGATCGTGCTGGCGGTCAGCCTGGGTCACTTCGGTCAGGCCGTGTTGCGCCAGGATCAATTGCCGCGCGGCGGCGTCTTCGTCGTAAATCTCGAGCATGCGCTGTTCGACCAGTCGCGACAGGTCACGCCAGTCACGCAAAGCATCGTGATCGATCGGCGCTTGCAGGCAGGCGCGGAAGGCTGCGTGGACATCAGCGGTCAGTGCTTCGAGCAACGCCGGCACGCTGGCGAAGAAGTGATACACGGAGGAGGGCGGAATCTGCGCGCGCTCGGCGACGCTGTAGATCGACAGACTGGCCACGCCCTCGGCCGCCAGCAGCGTGCGCGCGGCATCGAGGATCGAATCGATCCGCGCCTGACTGCGGGCACGGGGTTTGCGGACGGTGGCGGGACGCGTCATGGAAGTCTCCTGCGGGGCAGCGGGCATTGTACGAGGCGGTTCAGGTGTTGTCTGCCAGTACCCTGTGGCGAGGGGATTTAGCGAAACGTCGCACCGCCCCGTTCGGCTGCGCAGCAGTCGTAAACCCTGAGAGCCGGGTATTCCTGACACACCGAGTGGGATGGATTTGGGTCTGCTTCGCAACCCAACGGGGATAAATCCCCTCGCCACAGGTTTTGTGTTCGGCCATAAAAAAACGCCGCTGGCTGAGTCAGCCAACGGCGTTTTTTTGAAGCTGCAAACCGTTTAAACCGTATGCAGATACCAGTTGTACTCAAGGTCGGAGATGGAGTGTTCGAACTCCTCCAGCTCGCTTTCCTTGCAGGCAACGAAGATATCGATGTACTTCGGATCGATGTACTTGGCCATCACCTCGCTGTCGTCCAGCTCGCGCAGGGCATCGCGCAAGTTGTTCGGCAGGCTCTGCTCGTTCTGTTCGTAGCTGTTGCCTTCGACAGGCGCGCCCGGTTCGATCTTGTTGACCAGGCCGTGGTGCACGCCGGCCAATACCGAAGCCATCAGCAGGTACGGGTTGGCGTCGGCGCCGGCCACGCGGTGCTCGATACGTACGGCATCGGCAGAGCCGGTCGGTACGCGGATCGCCACGGTGCGGTTGTCCAGGCCCCAGCACGGCGAGTTCGGTACGTAGAACTGCGCGCCGAAGCGACGGTAGGAGTTGACGTTCGGGCAGAGGAAAGCCATCTGCGCCGGCAGGGTCTCGAGCACACCGCCGATCGCGTGACGCAGCGCGGCGTTCTGCTCGGGATCCTCGCTGGCAAAAATGTTTTTGCCGGCTTTGTCCAGAATCGAAATGTGTACGTGCAGACCATTGCCCGCCTGGCCCGGATAAGGCTTGGCCATGAAGGTGGTGTCCATTTCATGGTCGTAGGCGATGTTCTTGATCAGACGCTTGAGCAGGACGGCGTAGTCGCAGGCCTTGATCGGGTCGGCAACGTGGTGCAGGTTCACTTCGAACTGCGCCGGGGCACTTTCCTTGACGATCGCATCGGCCGGGATGCCTTGCTCTTTGGCACCTTCCAGAATGTCCTGAAGGCAGTCGACGTATTCGTCGAGGTCGTCGATCAGGTAGACCTGCGTCGAGTGCGGGCGTTTGCCGGAGATCGGCGAGCGTGGCGGCTGCGGACGGCCGTTCACGTTTTCCTGGTCGATCAGGTAGAACTCGAGTTCGAAGGCGGCGCAGATGGTCAGGCCGAGCTCGTCGAACTTGGTCACCACCTGGCGCAGCACTTCACGGGGATCGGCGAAGAACGGATCGCCTTCGAGTTCGTGCATGGTCATCAACAGCTGCGCGGTCGGGCGCTTCTGCCATGGCTCGTTGCACAGGGTATCGGGGATCGGATAGCAGATGCGATCGGCGTCGCCGATGTCCAGGCCCAGACCGGTGCTTTCCACCGTGGAGCCGTTGATATCCAGAGCAAATAGAGAGGCCGGCAGGTTGATGCCTTTCTCGTAAACCTTGTGGAGGCTGGTGCGTTCGATGCGCTTGCCGCGCACCACACCATTCATATCCGCAATCAGAAGGTCAACGTACAGAACCTCAGGATGTTCCTTAAGGAACGCGTTCGCTTCGTTAAGCTGAACGGCACGCGGGGGTACCGACATGATGCAACACCTTTGTTGTTAAAAATATCAATCATTGATCTTTTCTGGTTTCAGTCAACCCGAACGGCCTGCCGAAGTCAAGCGAGGCCTTTTTTGCCCCGAAAAAGCGCTTGAAGGGCATTTATGGGGCACTTTGGGGCGTTTTTTCAAACCTTGAACGTTGCTCAGCTGCGGGCTGGAGCAGGCCGTGTTGTATTTTTTACGGGGGTGTTGTGTAAAAAAATGAACAAGGCTAAGCTCCGGTCAAACCCATAACAGCAATAATACCGGGGTGCTTCATGTCTCGCCTGCCGTTAATCGGCATCACCGACTGCTCGCAACAGTCCGGTCTGCATGCTCATCACATCAGTGGCGATCAAACCGTCCGTAGCGCAGCCAGCAAGGCGCGCAGCCTGTCGACGACACGCTCGTCAACATCCGGCAAAACGGCAGCGTCCGATATTCTGGACGTCGGGCACAGCATCCGCTTTATGGCGTCTCCTTTCACTATAGAACTCTTTCCCTTCCAAAGCCCGTGCCGCACTCAGCGTCATGCTTGTGATTCTGCACGTTTGCAAAGTGCACGGGAAATGCAACGCCAGCGTCAAGGGCAGGTAAGCTCCTCTTTCATTGTCTATGCGCGGTGCCAGGCGTAAGCCGGCACTGCGCGAGCAAGCCCCCTTTAACGCGACGCCGCAAGCGTCAAAATTGCCTGACATTGCGTCAGGAGACTCAGCCCAGAGGCATTTATGAGTAACAACCTCGACCAGCTCACCGATTGGTTGAAAGACCGCAAGATCACAGAAGTCGAATGCATGATCGGCGACTTGACCGGTATTACCCGGGGCAAGATTTCGCCGACCAACAAGTTCATCGCCGAGAAAGGCATGCGTCTGCCGGAGAGTGTGCTGCTGCAGACCGTGACCGGCGACTACGTCGAAGACGACATCTATTACGAACTGCTCGACCCGGCCGACATCGACATGATCTGCCGCCCCGACCAGAACGCCGTGTACCTGGTGCCGTGGGCCATCGAGCCGACCGCGCAGGTGATCCACGACACCTACGACAAGCAAGGCAACCCGATCGAGCTGTCGCCGCGCAACGTCCTCAAGAAAGTCTTGAAACTGTATGCCGACAAGGGCTGGCAGCCGATCGTGGCGCCGGAAATGGAGTTCTACCTGACCAAGCGCAGCGACGACCCCGACTATCCGTTGCAGCCGCCGATCGGCCGCTCGGGCCGTCCGGAAATCGGCCGGCAGTCGTTCTCCATTGAAGCGGCCAACGAATTCGACCCGCTGTTCGAAGACGTCTACGACTGGTGCGAATTGCAGGAGCTGGACCTCGACACGCTGATCCACGAGGACGGCACGGCGCAGATGGAAATCAACTTCCGTCACGGTGACGCCCTGTCGCTGGCCGATCAGATTCTGGTGTTCAAGCGCACCATGCGTGAAGCCGCGCTCAAGCACGACGTGGCAGCGACATTCATGGCCAAGCCGATGACCGGCGAGCCGGGCAGCGCGATGCACCTGCACCAGAGCATCATCGACATTCAGACCGGCAAGAACGTCTTCTCCAACGAAGACGGGACCATGAGCCAGTTGTTCCTGCACCACATCGGTGGTCTGCAGAAACTGATTCCCGAGCTGTTGCCGCTGTTCGCGCCGAACGTCAACTCGTTCCGCCGCTTCCTCCCGGACACTTCGGCACCGGTAAACGTCGAGTGGGGCGAAGAGAACCGTACCGTCGGCCTGCGCGTACCGGATGCCGGCCCGCAGAACCGCCGCGTGGAAAACCGCCTGCCGGGCGCCGACGCCAACCCATACCTGGCGATTGCCGCGAGCCTGCTCTGCGGTTACATCGGCATGGTCGAGGGCCTGAACCCGAGCGCGCCTGTGGTCGGCCGTGGATACGAGCGCCGCAACCTGCGCCTGCCGCTGACCATCGAGGACGCGCTGGAGCGCATGGAAAACAGCGCGACCATCGAGAAGTACCTCGGCAAGACCTTCATCACCGGCTACGTCGCGGTCAAGCGGGCCGAGCATGAAAACTTCAAGCGCGTGATCAGTTCCTGGGAGCGTGAGTACCTGCTCTTCGCCGTCTGATACGCCGGGCGCGGCGGCCAGCCGTCGCGCCTTCACCGATAACAAGGAGAATTGGCATGACCAGCAACAACCCGCAAACCCGTGAGTGGCAAGCGCTGAGCAGCGATCACCACCTGGCCCCGTTCAGCGACTTCAAGCAACTGAAAGAGAAGGGCCCGCGGATCATCACCAACGCCAAGGGCGTTTATCTGTGGGACAGCGAAGGCAACAAGATCCTCGACGGCATGGCCGGCCTCTGGTGCGTGGCGATCGGTTACGGTCGCGACGAGCTGGCCGATGCCGCCGCCAAACAGATGCGCGAACTGCCGTACTACAACCTGTTCTTCCAGACCGCACACCCGCCGGCGCTGGAACTGGCCAAGTCGATTGCCGACGTGGCGCCAGAAGGCATGAACCACGTGTTCTTCACCGGTTCCGGCTCCGAAGGCAACGACACCATGCTGCGCATGGTTCGCCACTACTGGGCGATCAAGGGCCAGCCGAACAAGAAAGTCATCATCAGCCGCAAGAACGGTTATCACGGTTCGACCGTGGCCGGCGCGAGCCTCGGCGGCATGACTTATATGCACGAGCAGGGCGACCTGCCGATTCCGGGCATCGTCCACATCGCCCAGCCGTACTGGTTCGCCGAAGGCGGTGACATGTCGCCGGAAGAGTTCGGCATCTGGGCGGCCAATCAGCTCGAAGAAAAGATTCTCGAGGTCGGCGTCGACAACGTCGGTGCCTTTATTGCCGAGCCGATCCAAGGTGCCGGCGGCGTGATCATTCCGCCTGATACCTACTGGCCGCGCATCAAGGAAATCCTCGCCAAGTACGACATCCTCTTTGTTGCCGACGAAGTGATCTGCGGCTTCGGCCGTACCGGTGAGTGGTTCGGTAGCGATTTCTACGACCTCAAGCCGCACATGATGACCATCGCCAAGGGCCTGACCTCCGGCTACATCCCGATGGGCGGGTTGATCGTGCGTGATTCGGTGGTGGCCGTGCTCAATGAAGGCGGCGATTTCAACCATGGCTTCACTTACTCCGGCCACCCGGTGGCAGCCGCGGTGGGCCTGGAAAACATCCGCATCCTGCGCGACGAAAAAATTATCGAGAACGCCCACAACGAAACGGCACCGTATTTGCAGAAACGTCTGCGCGAGCTGAACGATCACCCGTTGGTGGGTGAAGTTCGCGGCGTCGGTCTGCTGGGGGCGATCGAGCTGGTGCAGGACAAGGCCACGCGCAAGCGTTACGAAGGCAAGGGCGTGGGCATGATCTGCCGGCAGTTCTGCTTCGACAACGGCCTGATCATGCGCGCGGTGGGCGACACCATGATCATCGCGCCGCCGCTGGTGATCAGCAAAGCCGAGATCGATGAGCTGGTTACAAAAGCACGCAAGTGTCTGGACCTGACCCTCAATGCGCTGCAGGCCTAGGTGCTAGGCTTTGGGCGGGGGAGCTGCGGCGCACTCGCTCAAAGCTGTCAGAAAGGCTGGTCTTTTGTTGAAAGACCGCCTCGGATCTTGCCAGACTAGCCGCGGTTCCAGTTGTCCGGGTTCGGCCGCTGAACAAAGTGGTTCAAAAAAGAAAAATTTGGAGCATGACGCATGAAGGCATTAGGTAAAAAGCTAGCTGGCAAGACTCTGCTCGCGCTGTCCATGGCGGGCATGATGGCGGGTGCGGTGCACGCGGACGACAAGGTGCTGCACGTCTACAACTGGTCCGACTACATCGCGCCGGACACCGTGGCCAACTTCGAAAAAGCCACCGGAATCAAAGTCGTCTACGACGTCTTTGACAGTAACGAAACCCTGGAAGCCAAACTGCTGGCCGGCAAGTCCGGTTATGACATCGTGGTGCCTTCCAACAACTTCCTCGCCAAGCAGATCAAGGCCGGGGTTTACCAGGAGCTGGACAAGTCCAAGCTGCCGAACTGGAAAAACCTCGACGAAGACCTGCTCAAGGCCGTTGGCGATGCCAGCGACCAGGGCAACAAGCACGCCTTCCCGTATATGTGGGGCTCGATCGGCATCGGCTACAACCCGGCCAAGGTCAAGGCTGCGCTGGGCATCGACAAGATCGATTCGTGGGACGTGGTGTTCAAGCCGGAAAACATCGAGAAACTCAAAAGCTGCGGCGTGAGCTTCCTCGATGCGCCGACCGAAATGATTCCGGCGGCATTGCACTATCTGGGCAAGCCGACCAACAGCAAGGACAAGGCTGATCTGAAAGCCGCCGAAGACCTGTTCCTGAAGATCCGTCCGTCGGTCGCCTACTTCCACTCTTCCAAGTACATCTCCGACCTGGCCAACGGCAACATCTGCGTCGCCGTCGGTTACTCGGGTGACCTGGAGCAATCCAAGACCCGCGCCCAGGAAGCCGGTGACAAGGTCAAGCTGGCCTACACCATTCCGAAAGAAGGCGCCGGTACTTTCTATGACATGGTCGCCATTCCCAAGGATGCCGAAAACGTCGAAGCCGCCTACAAGTTCATGAACTACCTGCTGGAGCCGCAAGTGATGGCCGGCATCACCAACGCCGTGCGTTTCCCGAACGGCAACAAGGCGGCGACGCCTATGGTGGACAAGGACATCACCAGCGACCCGAGCATCTATCCTTCGGCTGAAGTGAAGAAACAGCTCTATGCGATCAGCGATCTGGACGCCGCCACACTGCGCCTGATCACCCGCAGCTGGACCAAGATCAAATCGGGCAAATAAGCCGGTTTGTCGCCACAACCACTGGCCGTCGTCGTCGCGACGGCGGCCAGCGGATAATTAAATGACAGAAAGTTTTGCTGGATCGGTTTTTCGAGGGTAAGTTGCGCGCCGGTTTTGTTGTCGGGCAGCCATGGCTGTCATGCAGCGCGGGGCAACTTGGGCCCAATCAATTTAGAGGACCTCCACTTGCCTGTATTTTCTTCTTTGCGCAAAGCCCTGCTGGTCGCTGCCGGCCTGACAATCGCTGTCGGAGCCCAGGCCGCCGGTACGGTGCATATTTATAACTGGTCCGATTACATCGGCGAATCGACCCTGGCCGACTTCGAGAAAGAGACCGGGATCAAACCGGTCTACGACGTTTTCGACTCCAACGAAACCCTGGAAGGCAAGCTGCTCGCCGGGCGTACCGGTTACGACGTGGTCGTGCCGTCGAACCACTTCCTTGGCAAGCAGATCAAGGCGGGCGCGTTCCAGAAGCTCGACAAGGCGCAACTGCCGAATTATTCCAACCTCGACCCGGTGCTGCTCAAGCGCCTGGAGCAGAACGATCCCGGCAACCTCTACGCCGTGCCGTATCTGTGGGGCACCAACGGCATCGGCTACAACGTCGACAAGGTCAAGGCCGTGCTCGGTATCGACAAGATCGATTCCTGGGCCGTGCTGTTCGAGCCGGAAAACATCAAGAAGCTGCACAGCTGCGGTGTCGCGTTCCTCGATTCGGCTGATGAAATGATGCCGACGATGCTCAATTACCTGGGCCTGAACGCCAACAGCACCAACACCAAAGACTACGAAAAGGCCACCGCCAAGCTGCTCGCGGTGCGTCCATACGTGACCTATTTCCACTCGTCGAAGTACATCGGCGATCTGGCCAACGGCGACATCTGCGTGGCCATCGGTTTCTCCGGCGACATCTTCCAGGCGAAGAACCGTGCCGAGGAAGCCAAGAAGGGCGTCAACATCGCCTATTCGATTCCGAAAGAGGGCGGCGCGCTGTGGTTCGACATGCTGGCGATCCCCAAGGATTCGTCCAACGTCAAGGAAGCCCACGCCTTCATCAACTATTTGCTGAAACCTGAGGTGATCGCCCAGGTCAGTGATTACGTCGGTTACGCCAACCCCAACCCGGGTTCGGACAAGCTGATGGAACAATCCATTCGCACCGATGAAGCGGTTTACCCGCCGCAAGCAGTCCTCGACAAGACCTACGTGTCGACCGAGTTGCCAGCCAATATTCAGCGTTTGATGACCCGTAGCTGGACCAAGGTCAAGTCGGGCAAATAACGCACAAACTATCCAGGGTTCGTCTTGCGGGGCGAACTGCTGCTTCTGTTGGGAGTTTCGTAAATGGCAGTTGCCTCCGGCGCCTACAAGAAAGCCCTCGAGGGCGACCAGACACCAAAACAGGTGCTGGTCAAAATCGACCGGGTCACGAAGAAGTTCGACGAGACGATTGCCGTGGACGACGTGTCCCTGGAAATCAAGAAGGGCGAAATTTTTGCTCTGCTCGGCGGTTCGGGATCGGGCAAATCCACCTTGCTACGGATGCTTGCAGGCTTCGAACGGCCCACGGAAGGGCGGATTTTCCTCGACGGCGTCGACATCACCGACATGCCGCCGTACGACCGTCCGATCAACATGATGTTCCAGTCCTACGCCTTGTTCCCGCACATGACCGTGGCGCAGAACATCGCCTTCGGCCTGCAGCAGGACAAGATTCCCAAGGCTGAAATCGACGCCCGCGTGGCCGAGATGCTCAAGCTGGTGCAGATGAGCCAGTACGCCAAGCGCAAGCCGCATCAACTCTCCGGCGGTCAGCGCCAGCGTGTGGCCCTGGCCCGTTCGCTGGCCAAGCGGCCGAAACTGTTGCTGCTCGACGAGCCGATGGGCGCTCTGGACAAAAAGCTGCGCTCGCAGATGCAGCTGGAACTGGTGGAAATCATCGAGCGCGTTGGCGTGACCTGCGTCATGGTCACCCACGACCAGGAAGAAGCCATGACCATGGCCGAGCGCATCGCGATCATGCACCTCGGTTGGATCGCGCAGATCGGCAGCCCGATCGACATCTACGAAACCCCGACCAGCCGTCTGGTCTGCGAATTCATCGGCAACGTCAACATCTTCGAAGGCGAAGTGATCGACGATGCCGAAGGCCACGCGACCATCACCTGCAAGGACCTCGACCGGCAGATCTACGTCGGCCACGGCATCAGCACCTCGGTGCAGGACAAGTCGGTCACCTACGCGATTCGCCCGGAAAAACTGCTGGTCACCGCCGACATGCCGACCTGCGAGTACAACTGGTCGAGCGGCAAGGTCCACGACATCGCCTATCTGGGCGGGCACTCGGTGTTCTACGTCGAATTGCCGAGCGGCAAACTGGTGCAGTCGTTCGTCGCCAACGCCGAACGTCGCGGCGCGCGTCCGACCTGGGGCGATCAGGTCTACGTGTGGTGGGAAGACGATAGCGGCGTGGTACTTCGCTCATGAACATGCGCAAATTCAAACGCCGTATAAACCGAATCATCCCCAATGGCCGGCAGCTGGTCATCGGGGTGCCGTTCATCTGGCTGTTCCTGTTCTTCATGCTGCCGTTCTTCATCGTCCTGAAGATCAGCTTCGCCGAAGCCGATGTGGCGATCCCGCCGTACACCGAGATCTACACCTACGCCGAGCAGAAGCTGCAGCTGCTGTTGAACCTGGGCAACTACGCGTTGCTGGCCGGCGACGAGTTGTACATCGCGGCGTACCTCGGTTCGCTGAAAATGGCCTTTATCAGCACCGTGCTCTGCCTGCTGATCGGTTACCCGATGGCCTATGCCATCGCCACTGCCCGGAAAGAGCTGCAAACGGTGCTGGTGCTGCTAATCATGATGCCGACCTGGACGGCGATCCTGATCCGCGTCTACGCGTGGATGGGCATCCTCAGCAACAACGGCCTGCTCAACGGCTTCCTGATGAGCATGGGCCTGATCGACGAGCCGCTGCAGATTCTCAATACCAACCTGGCGGTGTACATCGGGATTGTCTATTCGTACCTGCCGTTCATGATCCTGCCGCTGTACGCCAACCTGGTCAAACACGATCAGAGTCTGCTGGAAGCCGCCTCGGATCTGGGTTCGAGCACCTTCAACAGCTTCTGGAAAATCACCATTCCATTGTCCAAGAACGGCATCATCGCCGGCTGCATGCTGGTATTCATTCCTGTGGTCGGCGAGTTCGTGATCCCGGAACTGCTCGGCGGCCCGGAAACCCTGATGATCGGTAAGGTGTTGTGGCAAGAGTTCTTCAACAACCGCGACTGGCCGGTGGCGTCCGCGCTGGCGGTGGTGATGCTGGCGATCCTGATTGTGCCGATCATTCTGTTCAACCGCAGTCAGGCCAAGGAAATGGAGGGTAAAGAATGAAACGCTTCCGTTTCTCCAGCCTGATGCTGGTATTGGGTCTGCTGTTCATCTATCTGCCGATGCTGATCCTGGTGATCTACTCGTTCAACGCCTCGAAACTGGTGACGGTGTGGGGCGGCTGGTCGGTGAAGTGGTACGTCGGCCTGCTCGACAACTCGCAATTGATGGGCTCGGTGTTGCGCTCGCTGGAAATCGCCTGCTACACCGCCGTGGCGGCGGTGGCACTGGGTACCCTGGCAGCGTTCGTGCTGACCCGTATCACCCGCTTCAAGGGCCGTACGCTGTTCGGTGGCCTGGTGACTGCACCACTGGTGATGCCGGAAGTGATCACCGGTCTGTCGCTGTTGCTGCTGTTCGTGGCCATGGCGCAGATGATCGGCTGGCCGCAGGAGCGCGGTATCGTCACCATCTGGATCGCCCACACCACGTTCTGCGCGGCGTATGTGGCGGTGGTGGTGTCAGCGCGCTTGCGTGAGCTGGACCTGTCGATCGAAGAGGCGGCGATGGACCTGGGTGCGCGGCCGTGGAAGGTGTTCTTCCTGATCACCATCCCGATGATCGCGCCATCGCTGGCGGCGGGCGGGATGATGTCGTTCGCGCTGTCGCTGGATGACCTGGTGCTGGCAAGCTTCGTGTCCGGCCCGGGTTCGACGACCCTGCCGATGGAAGTGTTCTCGGCCGTGCGCCTGGGTGTGAAACCGGAAATCAACGCCGTGGCCAGTCTGATTCTGCTGGCGGTGTCGCTGGTGACCTTCCTCGTCTGGTTCTTCAGCCGCCGCGCCGAAGAAGCACGCAAGAAAGCCATCCAGCAAGCCATCGAAGAAAGCGCGGCTGATTCGTGGAAGCAACCGGACGCGCGACGCGCGCCTGCGCCACAGACTGTGTGAGCCGGCGGGTTGGTTTCATTCCTGAGGCCAACCCAAATCAAAATGTGGGAGCGGGCTTTTGTGGTGAGGGGATTTATCCCCGATGGACTGCGCAGCAGGCCTTTTTTTTGGGGTCGCTTCGCAACCCAACGGGGATAAATCCCCTCGCCACAGGGCCCAGCTCCAAATCTGGTTTTAAGCAGTCCAGGGAGACTGGCGGATGACCTCGACGAAATTCATCGGTTTGAACCCCGGCTCCTGATCCACCAGCACATCAGTCTTCACATTGCCAAACGTGGTCTGCGGGCGATGACGCAAGCCGTCGGCGAACGCGCAGATGATGCACTCCTTGAAACCCTCCCCACGTGGATGCGCATGCACCACGGCTTCGCGCTGCATGCTGCTGAACGCCGCGTAGTCCATGCCCAGCACGTCCATCTCCACCCCGGCGGTCACCAGCGCGACGGTCGGGCGCAGATGCCTGGGTACGCCCGGCGTGGTGTGCAATGCGATCGACAGCCACACCTGCTCGATGTCGTCGTCGCTCAGCCCGTACGGTTTGAGAAAGGCTGCGGCGGCATTTGCGCCGTCCACTTCGAAGCGCTCGTCATCGCTGCGATGACCTGCGACGAGACCAAGGTCGTGGAACATCGCCCCGACATACAGCAGCTCCGGGTTATAGGCCAATTGCTGGCGCTCGCCGCTCAGGGCACCGAACAGAAACACCCGGCGCGAGTGGTGATAAAGCAGGTCGGATTCGATGTCGCGGATGTATTCAGTGGTGGCCCGGGCGAGGGCGCTGTCAGGGATCTTGATGCCGGCGATGGTGCTGGTCATAACGGTTTCCTCGTCGAAAACGCCGTCGTGGCGCTGCTGGAGAAAGTCTGTTCCCCGCGCGCCAAGCGAACAATCGAGTCATGGCTGCGATCCTTGCCATTGCACCTGCAAATCGTGCCAAGCTCACTTGTCGGGTGTGGGCTGGCCAGGGTTAGCTCGATCAACCAGTTGGACATGGCCCATGTGGGAGCGAGCTTGCTCGCGAAAGCGGTTTCTCATTCGACAGCTATGTTGCGTGTGTTGGCCTCTTCGCGAGCAAGCTCGCTCCCACGGGTTTGTGTGTTTGCCAAAGGATCGAGGACGTTTGAGTCATGAACAAATCCGTCGCCATTGTGGTGTTCCCCGGCGTGCAGTCACTGGACGTCAGCGGCCCGATGGACGTGTTCGCCGAAGCCAACCGCTTTCTTGCGCTGCAGGATCACTATCGCTTGCAAGTGATCGGCGTCGAGCATGGACCGATGGCCTGTTCCAACGGCATGAGCCTGAATGCCCATCGCCACTTCAGCGAAGCAAAGGATAGCCCTGACCTGTTGCTGGTCGCCGGTGGCCCGCAATTGCCGTTCATGGATTTTGGCCCCACGTTCGATGCCTGGCTGCGTGAAGCCTGTGGCCGCGCCCGGCGTTTCGGCTCGATCTGCAATGGCGCGTTCATGCTCGCCCGCGCCGGTTTGCTCGAGGGGCGCACCGTCACCACGCACTGGAACGATGCCGAGGCGTTGGCGCAGTTGTGCCCGACCACGCGGGTCGAGGCAGATCGCCTGTATGTCGAGGACGGCGCGCTCTATACCTCGGCCGGGGTCACGGCAGGCATCGATCTGTCGTTGTACTTGCTGGCGCGCGACCACGGTGCCGAGGTCGCGCTGAGTGTGGCGAAACGGCTGGTGGTGTTCACCCAGCGCTCGGGCGGGCAATCGCAGTTCAGCCCGTTCCTCACGCCGCATGCCGAGCCGACGTCAGCGGTGGCGCTGGTGCAGTTGTATGTGCTGGCCAACCTCACTGGCGATCTGACGATCGCCGATCTGGCCAATGCCGCGAACATGAGTGCGCGCAATTTCTCCCGGGTGTTTGCGCGAGAAGCGAAAGTGACACCGGCGGAGTTTGTCGAACGGGCGCGGGTGGATGCGGCGCGGGTCATGCTGGAAAGCACCACGGCGCCGCTGAAGACCGTGGCCTATCAGTGCGGGTTTCGTGATGCGCAGCATATGCGCAGTGTGTTCAACCGGCGCTTGGGCGTGACGCCCCAGCAGTTTCGGCTGAATTTTGCGCTGGATGTTTGATCCGGGCTTGAGCTCGAAAGCCCTCACCCCAGCCCTCTCCCAGAGGGAGAGGGGGCCGACCGCGTTGTCTGGCGTGTTACATCGACCTGAAAGACCTTATCGATTATGGATTCGGTGCCAATCTTGCACGTCGGCGTTTCTCCCCAATATCCCCCAATCGGTCCCCTCTCCCTCTGGGAGAGGGCTAGGGTGAGGGGCTCTTCAGGGCTTGCGCGCAGGCAACAGCTTCAACGTACTCCGCGTATTCGCCAGCACCTCTTCCTCGCTGAAATGCGCCTGCACATATATCCCCTCCACATACGCCTCGGCCTGGTCGTCATAGTGACTGTCCAGTGGCACGCCACTTTGGCCGACCGGGTTGATCGTCAGGCCATGCACCGGATCGGCAAAATCCACCAGACGTCGCGTCGACGGTCCATAGGTCACCGGCCATGGCGCCGGGCCGATCTTCGCCGAGAGGTTGTTCGGCACTTCGTGGCTGCCCGGCGCTGCGAACGGGCCGACGTTGAACAGGCGATCCAGCGGCTTCTGCTGCCCCAGCGGATGGCCGTGAGTGAGGGTGTGCGCCGCGCCCCACTGCCAACCGGCCACGTTATCGCCGAGGGTCAGTTTCAGATGCGCCATGCTTGCCGCCCACGCCGTGCGCACGACATCGGCGCGGGTTTCTTTGGCTGGCGTGCTGCGATTGTCCCACCACGGTGAATCCGCCTTGGCCGCCAGGCGTGGCAGCGCGGAGTCGATCACCCTCGTCGACAGCAGTGTTTCGAAGAAGTCATTGCCCAACTCATCGCGCATCGCCGCATCGGCAAGGTCATAGAGGAACTGGTTGAACACCGTCGCGCTGATCGAATTGAGCGGATAGTCGCCAGGCCACTGCGCCAGTTGCTCGACCAGTTTCAGCTGCGCCGGATCACTGACCACCTCACGCAACACCGGCAGCAGCGGCGCCAACAGGCGCGGGCCGTAACCGGTCGCCGTGCCCAGTTGCAGTTGCTGGTTGGCCTCGTTGCTCCACTTCACCCGGTTGTCGCTGAGCTGACGGTCAAGCTGCTGACCGCGATCGGCAAGGTTGTAGTAACCGGGGATCTCCATGCCGGTCGGCGACACGGGCTGGAAGTTGGCCGAGACGATATAGCCGCGCGCCGGGTTCTCTTCCTGCGGGTTGGCGCTGAACGGGAAGTAACCTTCCTTGTCCGCTTCAGCCGTGCTGCCGTCGAGGATGAAGCCCGGTTTCACCCCGGCCGGACGTTTGGGCAGCAATGCCGAGGCCCACCAGGCGATATCGCCCTTGGCATTGGCGTACACCAGATTCAGACCCGGCGCCTGCACCTTGGCCGCTGCCGCGCGGGCCTTGGCCAACGTGTCGGCGCGGTTGAGCTGGTAGAAACCGTCGAGGATCGGGTTGGGTGTTTCGAGGAAGGCCCACCACATCGCGATCGGGGTCTTGCCGGCAGCGCTGCCGAGGGCATCGTTGACGATGGGGCCGTGCGGGGACTGGCGCAAGGTGAGAGTCACCGGCGCCTGACCCTTTACATTGATCTGTTGTTCGCTGACGAGCATCTCGGTCCACTGGCCGCGATACCAGACCTGATTGGGGTTGTCCGGGTTGACCTTCTCGGCGATCAGATCGAGATCGTCGTTCTGGAACATGGTCAGACTCCAGCCGAAATCGAGGTTGTGTCCCAGAAACGCGAACGGCACCAGTGCCTGATGATGGCCGTACAACTCGAAACCCGGCGCCGACAACTGTGCCTCGTACCACACCGACGGCACCGAGAAGCGGATATGCGGATCGCCGGCCAGCAAGGGCTTGCCACTCTGGCTGCGGCTGCCGGCAATCACCCAGGCGTTGCTGCCCTCGAACTGCGGCAGGCCGTTGTCGAGCAGCGCCTGTTCGCTGAGGCGGGCGAGGGCGGTGAGGTCCTGCCAGTCGCCGGCGGCGAGGGCCGGTGCGTGCCGGGTGTGATCGGTGGCCAGAACGCCTTTGGCCTGCCAGTCGAGATCGAACACATCGAGGTAATCGGCGCCGAGCTGATCGCGCACGTAGGTCAGCAGCGGCTCGGTGCGAAACGCGGCGGCAAAGCTGTAGGCCATGTAGCCGGCGACGCTGATGCTGTCTTCGGCAGTGAACGGCCGCTTGGGGATGCCCAGCACGTCGAACTCGATCGGCGCGGCGTGGGTGTCCTGATATTGGTTGATGCCATCCAGATAGGCTTGCAGGCCCTTCCACGCCGGCGACTGCCTGTCGAGGCTGGCGACGTAACTGGCCGCGCGCTCGCGAATGCGCAGGCTGCGAAACAGTTTGTCGGTGTCGAGCAGTTTCGGCCCGAGCACTTCGGCCAGCTCACCACGGGCGAGGCGGCGCATGGCTTCCATCTGGAACAGGCGGTCCTGCGCGTGCACATAACCGAGGGCGCGATAGAGGTCGGTTTCGTTCTCGGCGCGGATATGCGGCACACCGCGCTCGTCGTAGCGCACGGTCACCGAGCCTTGCAGGTTGCGCAACTCGACCTGGCCCTGGCGCGTCGGCTGCTTGCTGTAGATATACCCGCCGGCGGCGCCGAGCAGGACAACGATGAGCAAGGCAACGACGATCAACGCACGCTTCATGGTGACTCCTTGTGCAGGCGAAAAGGCCGCCCGTCGGGCTGCAAACATTTAGCACAGAGCATCTGTGCGCTGCAGCGCTGTCCTTGAAAAGTCCGGAATGCCTTACTTCGCGTCCGCCGGCCACGGGCAATAACAACCCACCGCCAGCGTGTGCGTGGCATTGACCGGGCGATCTTCCGTCAGGGCATGCAGGATCGGTTCGATAAAGCTGTTGCTGGAGTTGCAGGTCAAGCCTTCGCTGTACGGGCCGAAATAGGCGAGTTTGCCGCTACGATCCCAGATCGCTACGGCGGGGCTGGCGGGGATCTGTTCGGCGCCGGGCAGGACGATGATGGTTTTCAGGCTGGCGAGGGTGGCGGGCAACTGGCCGTGGCTGCCGGGCTTTTGCACGGCGAAGAACTCCACGCCGCGAGGGCCGAACTGTTCGACCATCTCGCTCAGGTGCTGTTGATTACCGACGTTGCACGGGCAGGCCGGGTCCCAGAAGTGCACCAGGCGGATATTGCCCGGCCCGGCGAGGTTGTCCGGCAGGCGCAGCGGGTCGCCGGAAAATACTGCCGTATGTTCGCTGAACGCGCGCAGATAGCGGCCCTGAAACCAGTCATACGCCGCCCACAGCACCCCGGCGCAGATCAGCGCGAGCAGGCTGGCGAACAGTGCGGTGCGGTAGGGCGAACGCATGGTTTTCGATCCTCGAAAGGCCGGCTAGCTTGCCATGTCTGCCTCTACAGATGAATATCGCAGGCCGATAAAGTCCGTTTACCGCTTTGGAATGTGCGCATGCCTGATACTTTCGACCCCGATCATTTACGCGCGAGCCTCAAGCCATTGGCCGAGTGGCAGCCGTTATCGGATGAGGCGAAGGCCTATCAGCGCTTCTACAAGACCGACTTCGCCGAGCGCGATGTCTGGCGCGGCATGGGCCGTTTCGAAGTCGATGGCTACGAGCTGGTCAGCCATTGCTGGTGGCCGGAGAAGGTCAAGGCGACGTTGTTTCTGCTCCACGGTTACTACGATCACATCGGCCTGTACCGGCATGTGATCGAGTGGGCGCTGGATCAGGATTTCGCCGTGATCGCCTGCGACTTGCCGGGACACGGATTGTCGAGCGGGCCACGAGCGAGCATTCGTGATTTCGCTGAATACCAGGACGTGTTGCAGGCGCTGTTCGCTGAAGCGAACTCGATCGCGCTGCCGCAGCCTTGGCATTTGTGCGGGCAAAGCACCGGTGGCGCGATTGTCGTCGATCACCTGCTCAACCATGGCGAGAACAGCCCGGCGCAAGGGCAGGTGATTCTGCTGGCGCCGCTGGTGCGACCAAGGGCGTGGGGCTGGTCGCAGCTGAGTTATTACCTGCTGCGGCCGTTTGTACGCGGGGTCGTGCGACGCTTTAGCGAGAATTCCAACGATCCGGAATTTCTGCCGTTTCTGCAGGCCGATCCGTTGCAGCCAAGACGTCTGCCGACGAAATGGGTGGGCGCGCTGTCGCGCTGGATCATCCGTGTCGAGCACGCGAAAAAAAGTCCGCGACGGCCGCTGATCATTCAGGGGCAGGCGGACATGACTGTCGACTGGCAGCACAATCTGCAGGTGTTGAAATGGAAGTTCGACCGGCCGCAGATACTGCTGCTGGCCGAGGCACGGCATCACCTGGCCAATGAAACGGCGGAGATGCGTGAGGAGTATTTCGAATTCTTGAGCAAGCGGATCAGGGGGCGGAATCTCTAGTGCCTGGGAGGGCCTCTTCGCGAGCAAGCTCGCTCCCACATTGGAATGCAAACCCTGTGGGAGCGAGCTTGCTCGCGAAGGCGGCTTATCTGGCGACGAAGATTATTGGCCGACCGCCAACCCCGCCCGAATCGCCGCCAGTGCCGCCTGGTAGTAAGCCTTGCCCTCGGTCGACTCGGCAAATGTCGCGAACTCTTCCAGCTCTTCATCCGACAAATCGCGATAGACGTAGAGCAACGTGTTGTTCAGATCGGCGCCAATCTGATCCATCAGCCGCTGGCGCTGACCATTCAGCATGCCCTGTGCCTGTCCACCGCCAAGCAATCCCGGAATCATCGAACTCAAGCTGTCCGCTGCCACGCCGGCAATCGCCAGACTGACCTCGGCGCCCGCCTCTCGGGCTGGCAGGGCCTGGGCGAGATGGCCGATGATCAGCAAGCGACTGTCGCTGGCCTGCATCTTCGGCAGGCCCTGGGCATTTTTTGCCAGTTGATCGCGACGGGTTGCGAGCAATTCGGCGGCGACGATTTTCTTGCCCAGTGGTGACTGGAAGAAGGTCAGCGCCGGTTTAGGGTCGGCGAGTTTCTGCCGCAGTTGCGCTTCGGCACGCTGATCCATGGCCTGCGCGGCAAAGCGTTGATTGCTGTTGTTGACCAGCGCCTGAAATACCGCAGGCGGCAGGCTGTTCTGATAGCGCTGCTGGGCGGCGCTCAGGGCATCGTTGAAATGCGCGCGTTGTTCTGGCCAGCCGGCGACCTTGTACAACTGATCGTGGCCGTCCGCCCAGGCGGGCAATACGCAGAACATCAACAGTGAAAAAAGCAAACGGCGCATAGGGACTCCTGTCAGCAGCGGACTATTGTCCGTGCGGTGCCGGTACTTGTCGAGAATTCGTAGCAAGCCGCTGCGTGGCTCTGTCGGATTTATCGCCGTCGGCATACTATGCGCGCCATGCCGATATCCTCTGAACACCCGCTGCTGTTACGCATTGTCGACGACCTGGCCGAACACGGCTGGTCGCAGCAGAACATCTTCCTGCCCGCCGATCTGACCCGGGCGCTGGCGGCCGAGTGCCGTAAACGTGAAGCCGAAGGTGAGCTTGCGCCGGCTGCGGTCGGTCGCGGGCCGTTTTCGGAGATTCGCGAGGGTATTCGCGGCGATCACATCCAGTGGATCGACCCGGGTCAGGCCGAGGCCACCGACCGTTACCTGAGCCTGATGGACAGTCTGCGCGAGGCACTCAATCGCGGTCTGTTTCTGGGGCTTGAGGATTTCGAATGCCATTTCGCCCTGTACCCGCCCGGCGCGTTTTACCTCAAGCACGTTGACCGCTTTCGCGATGATGACCGGCGCATGGTCTCGGCCGTCATTTACCTCAACGAGGCCTGGCTGCCGGAGGACGGTGGCCAATTGCGCATGTACCTGGGCGAAGAACGTGTGCATGACGTACAGCCGACCGGCGGCTGTCTGGTGGTGTTTCTCTCCGGCGAAGTGCCCCACGAAGTGATGCCGGCCCATCGCGAGCGCCTGTCGCTGACTGGCTGGTTCCGTCGCCGTGGCAACGAGCCGTTCTGAACATGGAAAAGATCCTGGTCAGTCGCTGCCTGTTGGGCCATCGCGTGCGTTATGACGGTGGTGCGAGCGGGCCGTTTGATCTGCTTGAGCAGTGGATCGAAGAAGGGCGCGTGGTGCCGTTGTGTCCTGAGGTGGCGGGTGGATTGCCGACGCCGCGGGCGGCGGCGGAGATTCCTGGCGGGCAGGGCGGTCAGGTGCTGGATGGCATTGCCGCAGTCATCACTACTGATGGCGAGGATGTCAGCGCGCAGTTTCTCGAGGGGGCGCGGCAAGCGCTGGAACTGGTGCAAAAGCACGGCATTCGGGTGGCGGTGCTCAAGGCCAACAGTCCGTCTTGCGGGAATCTGTTGACGTATGACGGCACCTTCAGTGGGGTCAGAGTCAGTGGCGAAGGGGTGACGGCGGCGTTGCTCAAGCGTCATGGGGTTCGGGTTTTCAGTGAGCTTGAACTGGCTGAGGCGGCGGTGACTCTGGCGGCTTTGGACTGATCCGCCATCGTTGCCCTCACCCCAGCCCTCTCCCGGGGGGAGAGGGGGCCAACCGAGGTGTCTGGCGCTGTCCATCGACCTGAAAGACCTTGGCTACCAGGGATTCGACAAAGCCATGATCAGTCGATTTCGGATTCGGTATAGCAATCCCAAGTCGGCGTACCTCTAAAGCATCCCCGGATCAGTTCCCTCTCCTCCGGGAGAGGGTTAGGGTGAGGGGCTCTTACGGTTTCAACCACTTCTCGGACAACGCCGCCAACCGCCCATCCGCCTTGATCCGCTCCAGCGCGCTCTTGAGGCTGGCCTGAAACGCCGGATTACCCTTCTGAAACGGTATCGCCAATTCCACCGGCGTCGCCGCTTTCGGTTTCTCTTCCGTCAACGCCTGCACCAGCACCATCGGCCGCGGCGTCTCGTCCTTCTTCGCCAACAACTGCCCGTCGACCTGGCCGTACGGCTCGCTGAAGTCGAAACGATCCTTGAGTTCGGGTGTCAGTGCTATGTGGTTGAGCGCGACGTCGTACTTGCCGCTTTCAACGCCCTGGAGCAGGTCGCCCTCGTCGGTGACGATGAAGTCGGCGCGTACATCCAGCTCTTGGGCCAGAAGTTGCCCAAGCTCGACCTCGAACCCCGTGAGGGTGTCGCCCTCCTTGTAATTGAAGGGCGGTGTATTAGCCTCAAGGGCTATGCGCAGCTCGCCACGGTCGTTGACGTCATCAATCAGTTCGGCGTGAGCCAGCGGGCTCAGAAGGGGTAGCAGGCAGATCAGGCCAGGCAGCAGGCGCATGGTCACTCCTTTGAAATCATTATCGCGACGCTCTGATTCAGGCTCGCTTTGCTATGGTTGTCGAGTGCCTTCGACAACGAATGGTCATGAAGTTGTCATGACCGTGCGGATTTTACGGAAAAACTGGAGAAGAAAATGAAAAGCTTTATGTCTCGTGCAGCGTTGGCCGGTGTGCTGATGGGTGTTTCGGTGCTGGCCAGTGCGGCGACACCGGCGCCGAAGGATGCTGAAGTGTTCATCGTTTCTCCCGAGGACGGCGCCACCGTCTCGCAGGAATTCAAGGTCAAGTTCGGCGTCAAGAACATCGCGCTGGCCCCGGCGGGTGACACCACCAAGAACACCGGCCACCATCACCTGCTGATCGACGTCGACGACCTGCCGGCCGAAGGTGCGCCGATCCCGACTGACGCCCATCACATGCATTTCGGCAAGGCGCAGACCGAAGCCACGATCAAACTGGCCCCGGGCAAACACACCTTGCAACTGATCCTCGGCGACAGCGGCCACATGCCGTTCGACCCATCGATCGTTTCGGAAAAAATCACGGTCAACGTGAAATAAAAAAAGGGAGCCTTTCGGGGCTCCCTTTTTTTATTCAGCTTCAAGTGGCTGGCTGCAAGCGGCAAGTAAGGCAAAGCGCTTTCACTTGCCGCTTGTAACTTGCGGCTTGTAGCTGCTTTTAGAAAAGCACCCGACTACGGATAGTACCGTTGACGTGTTGCAGCTTCTCTTGCGCCAGCTCCGAGTATTCGGCGTCGACGTCGATCACCACGTAACCGACTTTCTCGTTGGTCTGCAGGAACTGACCGGAGATGTTGATGCCGTTTTCGGCGAAAACCTTGTTGATCTCGCTCATCACACCCGGGATGTTCTCGTGGATGTGCAGCAGGCGGTGCTTGCCAGGGTGAGCCGGCAGGGCCACTTCCGGGAAGTTGACCGACGACACCGAAGTACCGTTGTCGCTGTACTTGACCAGTTTCTCTGCTACTTCCAGACCGATGTTGGCTTGCGCTTCGGCGGTCGAGCCACCGATGTGCGGGGTCAGGATCACGTTGTCGAGGCCACGCAGCGGGCTTTCGAACTCTTCGTCGTTGGAGCGTGGTTCCACCGGGAATACGTCGATGGCCGCGCCGATCAGGTGCTTGTCTTTGATCGCGTCCGCCAGGGCGTCGAGCTCGACCACGGTGCCGCGTGCAGCGTTGATCAGAATGCCGCCCTTCTTGATGGCGCGGATTTCCTTCTCGCCGATCATCCACTGGGTCGCCGCAGTTTCCGGGACGTGCAGGGTGACGATGTCGGACATGCCCAGCAGCTCGTGCAGGTTGTTGACCTGCGTAGCGTTGCCCAGTGGCAGCTTGGTCACGGTGTCATAGAAGAACACTTGCATGCCCAGGCCTTCAGCCAGCACCGACAGCTGCGTGCCGATCGAGCCGTAGCCGACGATGCCCAGCTTCTTGCCACGGATCTCGAACGAGTTGGCGGCGGACTTGATCCAGCCGCCACGGTGGCAGGATGCATTCTTCTCAGGGATGCCGCGCAGCAGCAGGATCGCTTCGGCCAGTACCAGCTCGGCTACGGAACGGGTGTTGGAGTACGGCGCGTTGAACACGGCGATACCGCGCTCGCGGGCCGCGCTGAGGTCAACCTGGTTGGTACCGATGCAGAAACAGCCGACCGCGACCAGTTTCTTCGCGTGATCGAAGATCTCTTCGGTCAGTTGCGTGCGCGAGCGAATGCCGATGAAGTGAGCGTCAGCGATCTTTTCCTTGAGCTGGGCTTCCGGCAAGGAACCAGTCAGGTATTCGATGCTGGTGTAGCCCGCCGCCTTGAGGACGTCGACAGCCGATTGGTGGACGCCTTCGAGAAGAAGGAACTTGATCTTGCTCTTATCGAGAGAAGTCTTGCTCATCTGCGTAAACCTGTATCCCGGAGAAAAATGGCAGGGAGGGAGCAGCCTGGAGCTGACCCGCACGGCAACAAAGCCGTCACCGCGGATCTGGCCTTGGGCACTGTCCTGCGGGGTCGGTATGCTAGCATAGCCACCCCGCTAAACACTCATTCCTGCGACGTGAAGCGTTCTCAGGATGACCATGAATTGTTCGAGAGTTCTGTCGATGACCAATCCTGCGCTGATTGATGAACTGAAGACCCTGGTTGAGCCTGGCAAAGTCCTCACCGACGCCGACTCCCTGAACACTTACGGCAAGGATTGGACCAAGCATTTCGCGCCGGCGCCGAGCGCCATCGTGTTTCCCAAGACCATCGAGCAAGTGCAGGCCGTGGTGCGTTGGGCCAACACCCACAAAATTTCGCTGGTGCCATCCGGCGGGCGCACCGGGCTGTCCGCCGCAGCAGTGGCGGCCAATGGCGAAGTGGTGGTTTCGTTCGATTACATGAACCAGATTCTCGACGTCAACCTCACCGACCGCACCGCCGTGTGCCAGCCGGGCGTGGTCACTGAGCATCTGCAGAACGTCGCCGAAGAAAACGGCCTGTACTATCCGGTCGACTTCGCCTCGGCGGGTTCCAGCCAGATTGGCGGCAATATCGGCACCAATGCCGGCGGGATCAAAGTGATTCGCTACGGCATGACCCGCAACTGGGTGGCCGGCATGAAAGTCGTCACCGGCAAGGGCGACGTCCTCGAGCTGAACAAGGACCTGATCAAGAACGCTACCGGTTACGACCTGCGTCAGCTGTTCATCGGCGCCGAAGGCACCCTCGGTTTCGTTGTCGAAGCGACCATGCGCCTCGATCGCGCGCCGAAAAACCTCACGGCGATGGTCCTCGGCACCGCCGATTTCGATTCGATCATGCCGGTGCTGCATGCCTTCCAGGGCAAACTCGACCTGACCGCGTTCGAATTCTTCTCCGACAAGGCCCTGGCCAAGGTCATGGGCCGTGGTGACGTGCCGGCGCCGTTCGAGACCGAGTGCCCGTTCTACGCCCTGCTGGAATTCGAAGCGACCACCGAAGAAGTGGCCAACAGCGCGCTGGAGACCTTCGAACACTGCGTAGAACAGGGCTGGGTGCTCGACGGCGTGATGAGCCAGAGCGAAACCCAGTTGCACAATCTGTGGAAGCTGCGCGAGTACATCTCCGAAACCATCTCCCACTGGACGCCGTACAAGAACGATATCTCGGTTACCGTCTCGAAAGTGCCGGCGTTCCTGCGCGAAATCGACGCGATCGTTGGCGAGCACTACCCGGATTTCGAAATCGTCTGGTTCGGCCACATCGGCGACGGCAATCTGCACCTGAACATCCTCAAGCCGGAAAACCTGAGCAAGGACGAGTTCTTCGCCAAGTGCGCCACCGTCAACAAGTGGGTGTTCGAAACCGTCGAGAAGTACAACGGCTCGATCTCGGCCGAGCACGGCGTCGGTATGACCAAGCGTGATTACCTGACCTACAGCCGCTCGCCGGCCGAGATCGAGTACATGAAAGCGGTCAAGGCAGTGTTCGACCCGAACGGCATCATGAACCCGGGCAAGATTTTCCCGGTTTGATCGGTAATCTCTGTTGAATCAATAAAGGCAGGAGTCGGTAAATGAGCTATCAGCACCAGTACGTCGACGGCACGCGCATTCACTTCCCGATCGGGAAAGTCGTGTGCATTGGCCGCAATTACGCCGAGCACGCCAAGGAACTGGACAACCCGGTGCCGACCGAGCCGCTGCTGTTCATCAAGCCGGGCAGTTGCGTGGTGCCGCTGGAAGGCGGGTTCAGCATTCCGGCCGAGCGTGGTTCAGTGCACTACGAAGCGGAAATCGCCGTGTTGATCGGCAAGCCGCTGTCGACCAAACCAAGCCGTGAAGAAGTCCTCGATGCGATCTCCGGCTTCGCCCCGGCGCTGGACCTGACCCTGCGCGACAAGCAGGCCGAGCTGAAAGCCAAGGGCCTGCCGTGGGAAATCGCCAAGTCGTTCGACGGCGCGGCGGTGATCGCGCCGTTCGTGGTCGGCAGCACCTTCGCTGACCTGACCGACATTGGCATCCGCCTGACCATCAACGGCGAAGTGCGCCAGGACGGCAACAGCAGCGCGATGCTCAACCCGATCGTGCCGATGATCCAGCACATGGCCGGCTGCTTCTCGCTGCAGGCCGGCGACGTGATCCTCACCGGTACGCCAGTGGGCGTCGGCCCGCTGAACGTCGGCGATGAAATCGTCCTCGAACTGCCGGGGGCGAGCCGCTTCAGCAGCAGCGTGCGCTAACCGCAGAACCCCTTGCAGGGGTGAGCTTTGTGGTGAGGGGATTTATCCCCGGTGGCGCGCGAAGCGGGTCCCTCTTGATCTTAAAGAGGGGCCTGCTGCGCAGTCCAACGGGGCGGTGCGACGTTTCGCTGAATCCCCTCGCCACAAGGGCCATTCCATATCTGTAATGTGTTGCTGCTGGCAAAATGCACACGCCAATCCCGCCATTTCCCGTTTTTTTCACATCCTCTCTGGATAATTCCCGCGATTCTGGCGTCTCAGCCAGCCTCTTTGTGCTATTACCCTCGGCCTGAATTAACGGAACGCATCCCTCGATGGCATCTCCAACTCAGCAGAAATCCCCCTCCCGTTCGCGCTTCGTCCTGCGCTGGTATGTCTGGCTGTTGCTGGTCATCGCCGCAGCCTATGGGCTGGCGTTCGCCATGCATTGGGATGATCGCGGCGTGCTGTGGGTGCTGGAGCGCTTCGAGAGCAAGGCCGAGCAGAAGGAGAGCGTGTGGCTGCCGGACTATCAGGTGGTGATCGATGCCAAGCCGCTGCCGGGCATGGAGAAGGACGAAGCTTCGGATCTGGCCTACAACCCGCAGACCAGGACCCTGTTTGCGGTGATGGGCAAGAATGCCTTCCTGGTCGAGCTGACGCTTCAGGGCGACGTTTTGCGCAAGATGCCGTTGGTGGGCTGGAGCAATCCGGAAGGCTTGACGGTCATGGAAAACGGTTTGCTGGCCATTGTCGATGAGCGTGAGCATACCTTGTCGATCGTTAAGGTCGATGCCGCGACCCGTGAGCTGAACATCGCCGATTTCCCCAAATACGACCTCGGGCCGTCGAAAGATCAGAACAAGGCTTTTGAGGCTATCACGTGGGATCCGCGCAATCAGCGACTTATTCTGGGGGAGGAACGCCCACCGGCGCTGTTCACGTGGAAAAGCGATGGCGGCCAGACCCTGCAGGGCGACAAGCAGAAACTGGCCAGCGATCAGCTGGATCTGCGCAACCTGTCGGCGCTGGCTGTCGATCCGCGCACTGGCCATCTGCTGGTGTTGTCCGCCGATTCGCACCTGTTGCTGGAACTGGACGAAGCCGGCAAGCAAGTCAGCTTCATGACATTGCTCGGCAATTTCAACGGTCTGAAAGACACCATTCCCCGCGCCGAAGGCATGACCATGGATGAGGACGGCACGCTGTACATGGTCAGCGAACCGAACCTGTTCTACCGATTCGAAAAACATCGGTAACTTTCCCTACAGCAATTGCGGAATTGCGCAGTTGTCGTGCGAGGCAAGTGGCCATTAAGCTTCAATTCAGACGGGCGTGATATTTCATCGGCCTGTCATGAATCCGAGCCTGCCTGAATGCGTCGACTTGCCCGCCCCAAACCACTGATTCTCGTCCTGTTGATGATTGTCCTGATCGCCATGATCGCGATCGGCCAATACCTGCGCCTGTTCGAGCGCGCCTGGTTCAACCTGCACACGCTGTGGCAACCGGTGAGCAGCGAGGCGATCGGCCTGGATCAATATCGGGTGACCATCGAAGCGCGACCGATCGACGGGCTCGACGATGACGTCTCGGCGCTGACCTACGATCCGGTGCGTAAAAGCCTGTTCACCGTGACCAACAAGAATTCCGAACTGATCGAACTGTCGCTCGAAGGCAAAATTCTGCGGCGCATCGCCCTGGTGGGTTTTGGCGATCCGGAAGCGGTCGAATACATCAGCGCCGACACCTACGTGATCACCGACGAGCGTCAGCAACGGCTGATCAAGATCCACCTCGAGGCCGACACCACTTTTCTCGATGCCGAAGATGCCGAGCAAATGACTCTCGGCGTGCACATGTCCGGCAACAAGGGTTTCGAAGGGCTGGCTTACGATTCGGTGGGCAAGCGGCTGTTCGTGGCCAAAGAACGCGACCCGATGCTGATCTACGAGGTCCACGGTTTTCCGCACTTCAAGCCGGACAAGACCTACGCGGTGCACGTGATCAACAACCCCAAGCGCGATGCCGGGATGTTCGTGCGTGATCTGTCGAGTCTGCAGTACGACGAGCGCAGCGGGCACTTGCTGGCACTGTCGGACGAGTCGCGGTTGATTATCGAGCTGGATGTCGACGGGCGCCCCTTGAGCACCATGTCGATCAGCGGCGGGCGTCAGGGTTTGCAGAAAACCGTGCCGCAGGCGGAGGGAATTGCGATGGATGATGACGGCACGTTGTACCTGGTGAGCGAGCCGAATCTGTTTTACGTCTTCAAGAAGCCCACACAAAACTGACCAACACCACAAAACACTCTGGGAGCGAGCCTGCTCGCGAATGCGGTTGGCCAGTCAATGAAGATGTTGGCTGAACAGGCGCATTCGCGAGCAGGCT
>NZ_JASCPT010000044.1:0-40557 GCF_029959775.1 Pseudomonas sp. PS01270
CCGCTGAACCGTGGCGCTGCCTTCGCGAGCAGGCGCGCTCCCAAAGGGGAATGCGATCACCTGTGGGAGCGAGCCTGCTCGCGAAGGGGCCTGAACGGGCAACCAATCCTTTAGCGCACCGCCTCAAACAACCCACTCGCCCCCATCCCGCCACCCACGCACATGGTGACGATGCCGTAGCGCAGATTGCGCCGCTGCAATTCCCGGATCAAATGCCCGACCTGACGCGAGCCGGTCATGCCGAACGGGTGGCCGATGGAAATCGAGCCGCCATTGACGTTGTACTTGTCGTTGTCGATCTCCAGTCGGTCGCGGCTGTAGAGGCACTGCGAAGCGAATGCCTCGTTCAACTCCCACAGATCGATATCCGCCACTTGCAAACCCTTGGCCTTGAGCAGTTTCGGCACCGAGAACACCGGGCCGATGCCCATTTCGTCCGGCTCGCAGCCGGCGACGGTGAAACCACGGAAAAACGCTTTCGGTTTGAGCCCCAGCTCCAGCGCTTTGTCCAGACTCATCACCAGTGTCATCGAGGCACCGTCGGACAGCTGCGAGGAATTGCCCGCCGTCACCGAACCGTCGTCGGCGAACACCGGTTTCAAACCGGCAAGGCTTTCGTAGGTGGTGTCCGGGCGGTTGCAGTCGTCGCGCTCGACGACGCCGTCGACAATCTGCACTTCACCGCTGTTCTTGTCCTCGACGCGGTATTTCACCGCCATCGGCACGATTTCATCATCGAACAAACCCGCAGCCTGAGCCTGGGCCGTACGCATCTGGCTTTGCAGCGCATAGCGATCCTGGGCCTCGCGGCTGACACCGTAACGGCGCGCCACCACTTCGGCGGTCTGGCCCATGGTGTAGTAGATGCCGGGGGTCTGTTGCTTGAGCAGCGGGTTGATCAGGTGATCGGTGTTGACGCTTTTCAGGGTCAGGCTGATCGACTCGACGCCGCCGGCAACGATGATGTCGCTGCAACCGGAGGCGATCTGGTTGGCGGCAATTGCAATCGCCTGCAAGCCCGACGAGCAGAAACGGTTGAGGGTCATGCCGGCGGTGCCGGTGCCCAGGCGCGACAGCACCGCGACGTTGCGGCCGATGTTGTAGCCCTGCGCGCCCTCGTTGGAGCCGGCGCCGACGATGCAGTCCTCGACGCTGGCCGGGTCGATATCGTTGCGGGTCAGCAGCGCATTGACGCAGTGGGCCGCCATGTCATCGGGGCGGGTCTGGTTGAACTTGCCGCGAAAGGATTTGGCCAGGCCGGTCCGCACGCTGTCGACGATCACCACTTCACGCATGGCATACCTCATTGTTGTTGTCGGTTGAGAGTGGACCTGAGCATAAGTCCACCTTCTTGCCGACCGCGAGGATCATTCACCCGGCGTATGCGCGGCCATCGCTTCAGTCCTTGTGCTTTTTGGCCTTCTTGTCGGATTTCTCGAACGCGTCTTCCAGCGCGCGGTTGATGGTGCGCAATACTTTCACCCGCGCCCAGCGTTTGTCGTTGGCCTCGACCAGCGTCCACGGCGCGATCTCGGTGCTGGTGCGATCGACCATGTCGCCGACCGCCCGGCGATAGTCGTCCCACTTTTCCCGGTTGCGCCAGTCGTCCTCGGTAATCTTGAAGCGTTTGAAGGAAATCTCTTCGCGCTCCTGAAAGCGCTCCATCTGCGTGTCCTTGTCGATGGCCAGCCAGAACTTGACCACGATGACGCCGGCATCGGCCAGTTGCTCTTCGAAGTCATTGATTTCGCCGTAGGCGCGCAGCCAGTCGGCCGGGGTGCAGAAGCCCTCGATCCGCTCGACCAGCACCCGTCCGTACCAGGAGCGGTCGAACACGGTAAATTTGCCCCGCGCCGGAAGGTGTCGCCAGAACCGCCACAGATACGGTTGTGCGCGCTCTTCTTCGGTCGGCGCGGCGATCGGGACGATGCTGTACTGACGCGGATCGAGCGCGGCTGCTACGCGGCGAATCGCCCCGCCCTTGCCGGCCGCGTCGTTACCCTCGAACACCGCCACCAGCGCATGGCGGCGCATGCGTTTGTCGCGCATCAGCCCGGACAGACGCGCCTGTTCGGTGATCAGTTGTTCTTCATAGTCTTTCTTGTCCAGACGCTGCGTCAGGTCGAGGCTGTCGAGCAGGTTCAACTGATCGACCGGCGTGCCCAGCGGTGCGGCACTGACTTCGTGGGGATTGACGTCGGCGCGCTTGAGCGCACTTTGCAGGCCTTCGAGGAGAATCTTGCCCACCGCCAGGCTGCGGTAATTGGCATCGACGCCTTCGATGACATGCCACGGCGCGTAATCGCGGCTGGTACGGCGCAGCACCCGCTCGCCGTATTTGACGAACTTGTCGTAGGTCTGCGACTGCTGCCAGTCCAGCGGACTGATGCGCCAGCTGTGCAGCGGGTCGTCGGCCAGCGATTTGAGCCGCGCTTTCATCTGCTTCTTGGACAGGTGAAACCAGAACTTGAAGATCAACGCGCCTTCATCGCAGAGCATTTTTTCCAGACGCTCGGCGCCGGCGATGGCCTGGTCCAGACGCGGATCCTTGAACAGTCCGTGCACCCGGCCCTGGAGCATCTGGCTGTACCAGTTGCCGAAGAACACGCCCATTCGCCCTTTGGCCGGCAGCATGCGCCAGTAGCGCCACGCCGGTGGCCGCGCCAGTTCTTCATCGGTTTGTTGGTCGAAGGTGCGCACTTCGATCAGGCGCGGATCCATCCATTCATTGAGCAGCTTGACCGTCTCGCCCTTGCCCGCCCCTTCGATGCCGTTGATCAGGATGATCACCGGAAAGCGCTTCTGCTGCTGCAACTCGAACTGCGCTTCCAGCAAGGCTTCACGCAGCGCAGGGACCGCCGCCTCATAAGTGTCTTTGTCGATGGCGTGACCGATTTCAGCGGATTCAAACATTGGACGGCTCCTTCCAGGGTTCAACAAGACTAGCGGATTGGGCACGGGCGCAGGACAGAAATTCCCATGAACTCAGGACGGGATGAGAACTTTGTGGTGAGGGGATTTATCGTTGACTGGCTGTGCAGTATTCGTAGATCCGGGAAGTGCGGTTTGGATCGGGAAAACGGGGTGGATGGTTTTGGGACTGCTGCGCAGTCCAGCGGGGATAAATCCCCTCGCCACAGGGTTCTTTTCACTGCGAGTCTTGTGGTTTTGGGACTGCTGCGCAGTCCAGCGGGGATAAATCCCCTCGCCACAGGGTTCTTTTCACCGCGAGTCTTGTGGTTTTGGGACTGCTTCGCAGTCCAGCGGGGATGAATCCCCTCGCCACAGGGATCTTTTCACCGCGAGTCTTGTGGTTTTGGGACTGCTGCGCAGTCCAACGGGGATGAATCCCCTCGCCACAGGGTTCTTTTCACCGCGAGTCTTGTGGTTTTGGGACTGCTGCGCAGTCCAGCGGGGATGAATCCCCTCGCCACAGGGTTCTTTTCACTGCGAGTCTTGTGCTGGATCAGGTAGTACCGGCGTGATCGGCTAGAATGGCCGCCTTGTGTTTGCCGAGCCTGCCATGAAAGCCGAAATGCCCCACGCCCAACTCGACTGGGACGACCAGGGACGCCCACGTTCGCGGGTGTTTGATGACGTGTATTTTTCCGATCAGTCGGGGCTGGAGGAAACCCGTTACGTGTTTCTTGAGCAGAACCGTCTGGCCGAGCGCTTTGCTGCGCTGCCGGCGGATGGTCGGCTGGTCATTGGCGAAACCGGCTTCGGCACCGGGCTGAATTTTCTCTGCGCCTGGCAGTTGTTCGAACAGCACGCGGTGGCCGGCGCGCGTTTGCATTTTGTCAGCGTCGAGAAGTACCCGCTGGCGCCTGCGGATCTGCGCCGGGCCTTGGCACTGTGGCCGGAACTCAAGCCGTTGGCGGATCAGTTGCTGAGGCATTACGTGGCGATTCATCAAGGCTTTCAGCGCATTACTTTGGCCGAAGGTCGAGTGACGCTGACCTTGCTGATCGGCGATGCGCTGGAGCAACTGCCGCAACTCGATGCGCAGATCGACGCGTGGTTTCTCGATGGTTTCGCACCGGCGAAAAATCCGGACATGTGGACCGCTGAGCTGTTCGTCGAACTGGCGCGTCTGGCCGCACCGGGCTCGACCATCAGCACCTTCACCAGCACCGGTTGGGTAAGGCGTCTGCTCAACGCTGCCGGGTTCAAGATGAAGCGCACACCGGGCATCGGCCACAAGTGGGAAATCCTGCGTGGCGAATTTCTCGGCTGGCCCGCCGAGGTGACGGCGCCAATGCCGGTTAAACCCTGGTTCGCCCGCCCTGCTCCGTTGCGCGGTGAGCGCCGGGCGCTGGTGATCGGCGCCGGTCTGGCCGGCTGCGCGACGGCGTCGAGTCTGGCGGCGCGCGGCTGGCAGGTGAGTCTGCTCGAGCGTCACGCGGCGGTGGCGCAGGAAGCGTCTGGCAACCCGCAAGGCGTGCTCTATCTCAAGCTGTCCGCCCATGGCACGGCGTTGTCGCAGTTGATCGTCAGCGGCTTCGGTTACACCCGGCGCCTGCTGGAAAGCCTGCAACGCGGCAGCGACTGGGATGACTGCGGCGTGCTGCAATTGGCGTTCAATGCCAAGGAAGCCGAGCGCCACGCGCAACTGGCGGCGGCGTTTCCTGAAGATCTCTTGCAGTGGCTGGAACAACCCGAAGCGCAGGCTCGCGCCGGTGTCGGCGTGGCCCACGGCGGCTTGTATTACCCCGAAGGTGGCTGGGTGCATCCGCCGGCACTGTGTCAGGCCCAGGCGATGCACGCCAACATTGAATTGCTCAGCCATCACGAAGCTTTGGAACTGCGCAAAGTCGCTGACCAGTGGCAAGCCTTCGACGGCGAGCGTTTGCTCGCCAGTGCGCCGGTGGTGATCCTGGCCGGTGCTGCCGAAATCAAACGTTTTGCCCAGAGTGCCGAATTGCCGCTCAAGCGCATTCGCGGGCAGATCACGCGTCTGCCTGAAACCGCAGAAAGTCGTGCGCTGGCCACCGTGGTGTGCGCCGAAGGCTACGTCGCCCCGGCGCGTCTGGGCGAGCACACCCTGGGCGCGAGTTTCGACTTCAACAGCGACGACCTGACGCCCACGACTGCCGAGCACCAAGGCAATCTGGCGATGCTCGAAGAAATTTCCAGCGATCTGCTGAGCCGTCTGAACATCAGCGAGCAGCCAATTGAGAACCTTGAGGGCCGCGCAGCCTATCGCTGCACCAGCCCCGATTACCTGCCGATTGTCGGCCCGCTCGCTGATCTGCAAACCTTCAATCAAACCTACGCTGCGTTGAGCAAAGACGCCCGACAGGTGTCGGACATCGCCTGCCCATGGCTCGATGGTCTGTACGTCAACAGCGGCCACGGTTCTCGCGGGCTGATCACCGCGCCGCTGTCCGGCGAACTGCTCGCCGCGTGGCTGGACAACGAGCCGCTGCCGTTGCCGCGCAGCGTGGCCGAAGCGTGCCATCCCAACCGGTTTGCCTTGCGCAAACTGATTCGCGGCAAGTGAATATCAGATGTCCGGCATCACACAGAGGCCGAGATCCATCAGGCGTATGGACTCTTCGGTCAGGCGCTTGATCACTGCCTCTTGTGCCTGCTCCTTTTCAAGCTGGAGGGCATTCGCCTGACTCACATAGTCGGCACTGAGGAGGGTGTCCGCCTGCTCATCGAGGGCACTCATGCGCGGCGCGAACGATTCATCGATCATTGAAAATTTGCGCGTAAACGTACGCTTCAGATAATCACGCCAGAACGTTCGCTCCTGCATGTATTTCAGCCATTGCGGGGAAAGTTCGGCAGTCATCACGCGATTTCTGGCGACCTCAAGATCAGCGGCTGTCACGCCACTCTGGGCATCGAACAGCATACCTTTCGGTTGACCGCGCAGCCCCAGCTCATCGGTCAGACCGATGCGATAAGCAAGGTTCATTTCCAGTGCATCGACCTTCGGCGCCCGGAGCGAATGCTCCAGGGCAATTTCTTCCAGCTTGTCCAGCCTGAACAGACTGCGGCCCAGTTCCAGCAGAGCTTTGGCAGTGACCTTGCGGCCGCTTGCCGCGCTGGTTACCCGCTCGACTTCCACCTCGACTTCCAGGCGACTGAACACCAGCGTTGCGTTGTCGGTGCAATGAAGCGGATCGGCAGCCGTGTCGAGCACTTGTTCACACAGCGGCCCGTCAGCTTCGGCCGCCTTCAGTACCGTCCAGACGCGTCGCTGCAAGTCGGCGCTGGCCTTTTTCCCGTCCGCGGTATCGCCCAGTTGCGCCAGCACGGTGAACAACCCATCGGCCTTCGGCTCGTTTCGCAATGCCGTCCAGATGCGCGTCTGTTCTGCCCACTCCTCGCCACTGTTCTTGGTCAACCAGAGCGAGCGGGCGTGTTGCTCGTTCATCCTGGCGATGTCATTGGGGAGGTAGTCCATACCGATGCCGAAATTATCGCGATAGTTTTCCAGATGCGTTTTGCTGCGTTCGGAAAAAGGATTCAGTCCCAGCTTGAGTGCGCTGGTGAAATGGCGTGTTTTCTGGAATAACCAGTCGGGCAGCTCTTTGATTTTATTCCCGGTCAGGTTCATCAATTCAATGTGGACGGAATTGGACAGGCCTTCTGGCAGTTCCGTGATGCCGGTGTCTTGCAGGGACAAGCGGCGCAGTTGCGTCATTTGACTGAAATCCGGGGTGGCGCCCAACGGATTCTTGTCCAGATTCAGGTAGCGCAACGTGCTCAGACTGTTCAGCTTCGCCAGGGTCTGTTCGGTCAGTTTGAGCTGATTGCCTGCCAGACTCAGCCGTTGCAGACGCGGCATGTGCGACAACACTTCAGGCAACCGGGTGATCGTGTTGCTGCCCAGTTCCAGTAGCTCGAGCTGTTTGAAGGACTTGAGGAAGTGCGCGACATCATCACCCAGCGCCATGTTGCGCATCGACAATTGCTCTATGTGGTCGAAGCTCACCGACGGCGGCAATGTTGGCACCTTACCGATGCGCATGCCGTCAAGGTTGAGGGTACAGAGGCTTTTTCCCTCTTCGTTGGTGGCCCAATGAAAGCGTCGAAATCCTTCTTCGATCAACTCGGCGGCGATTTTCCGGCTGTGCCGCGCTTCGGCCAGATCGCCACCCATGGCTTTCAGGGCCG
Source organism: Pseudomonas sp. PS01270 (assembly GCF_029959775.1). NCBI lineage: Bacteria > Pseudomonadati > Pseudomonadota > Gammaproteobacteria > Pseudomonadales > Pseudomonadaceae > Pseudomonas > Pseudomonas sp. PS01270. The sequence continues at coordinate 7,132 of NZ_JASCPT010000044.1, forward strand.
CGGCATCTTCGCTCCAGACAAACAGAACGTCACGCAGGGTCTGCAGATCCTGACGCAGGGCTTTGATGCGGGTCGCACGGCTCAACGGATCATCACCCAGCTCATCGAGCAATTGGCTGAGCTGCTGCTGATTCAAGCGTGGATACAGTTTGCGCGCCTTGCGCAGCAGCGCCCGTGAATGCTCCGTCCCGGCAGCCTGATCGCTCTGCATGCAGGCCGGCTCGACAAGCCGAGGCTCAAACGTGCCGCGAACCAATGTCTGCGCCGTCTCCTCGCGTTCGTCCAGCGCCGCATCGAGCAATTTGCTGCGCAAGCGCACCGTGTCGGCCTGCGCAGACTCGCCCAACCCGGCGGCCGTCCGCTGACGCAACGGCAGCGCTTTGAGAATCGCGCTGTACAGATCCCCCGGCGCTGCTGCCACTTTGCCAAGTGACTTGCCGTCGCCACTGAACGCCTCGTAACCGGCAGCAGACTTCACCAGCGAGCAGGTATTTTCGGGTTTCGCAGAGGCATCGCCGATGGCTTCCAGAATTGGCCCGGCGAGTGTCTTGTCACGCACTTGCAAGCGCAATTGTGCATCCCAGCCGCTCAGTCGTGGCAGCAACTGAATGGCCAGTTTGTCGGTATCGGCATTGGCCAGTCGTGGCCAATGCAAACCCGTCAGGGCACGATCGAGTCGCACTGCGTTGATGTTTTGCCTGACGCGTTGCCCCATCCGCAACGGCACCTGCCCGGTCTCGCGCAGATGCAATCGTTCGATACTCGGCGCGCGCTCGATCAGCTGCTGCCCATGGCGCGTCGTAATGGCGGCAAAGACCTTGCGCAACTTCAGCACATCGTCCGCCTCGCTCCGGTCATAACGCTGATACATACGCTCAAGCACCTCACGATGATCCGTCTTCAGCGCCGCGCCGAGCTTCTTCGCCAGCGCCGACTCTTCCAGGCTGGCGGCGGTTTTACTGCCGAGCAGAGCATCGACTTCGTTCTGGTACAGGCCATCAATGACCGTTCGCAGCAACTGCCCCGCCGCCAGTTGTTCACGGCTGACTGCCACGCTCAGAGCTTCGTCGGGCTCGCGGGTCAATGGATAAGTTGCCTCGACGCTGCCATCGGCGTCGGTAACCTTGATGTAGCGGTCGGTTGGCCAGCCCTTGAGCTTGGGCAATGCATGCAATTGCTCCTCGGCGGGCTGACCGGAATGTACTTCGCCGGCCTGCAGTTCGCGGGTCAGCTGGCGCAGTTGACGGGAGAGACGCACGCGTTCCACCGTGTCGCGCAGACGCTCCGGCAACGCCAGGTTATCGTTGAACGCCTGGAGCAATTGGTCATGACTGGTGCCACTGAGCCGACGCATGTTATCCAGGTCGCTGTCGGTGAATTCGCTCAGGTGCGGGTCGATGCGTTTGAGTGTGTACGCAGAACTGCCCCACTCCTCGGGCTCTTCGCCAGGGATGCGCCAGCCCCCCTCAACGTGTCGGGCCAACTCCGGGGCATAGGCGTCAGCGCGACTGGCATGCTCCAGACGCCACAGGCTGGCATCGGCATCGTAACTGCCGGCAAAGAATCGATGATCGACACGCCCGAGGGTTTTGCGGCCCACCTGATAAAACTCCTTGGAGCTGGCATCAATGGTGAATCCCGCCGGAAGTGAATGCTCATAGGCAACGAGATCGGGCTTCCACAGACGTGCCTTGCCTGCGTGATTGAGGATGGCCCGAAATTGCCCGAAGAACTCCGGGTGCGAGCGCAGCAGTTTGCCGCCCAGCGTGCCCAACGCCTTCTGCCCGCCGGCAAACGCCGCCATCAGCGCGATGTTCTCCACCACGCTGAGCAGGTGCGAAAGCGCTTGCTGATGATCGCCACGCTGCCAGTCTTCGACCCCTTCATACACTTCGCCGAGCAACTGCCCGACCGCAACGCCCATCATCAGTTGGCCAAGGACCGGCACAAACATGCCTGCCACTGACGCGATGGTCACACCCAGCTGGAGAAAATCCAGCAGACGTTTCTGGCGTGCGTCCTCATCGATATCTGCCGTCGGCACTGCCAGTTTGCGCGCATCGATCTGTAATTTGCCGACGTGACTCTGCACCATGAAATCAAAAAGCGGGACACTCATCGACAGTTGCCTGATGAGGCCCAACTCGCCCTTTTCCTCGAACGTTTTGAAGAAATCGGCCTTGTCATCCTCATCAAGGCATCGACCGAAATAATCCTTGTAGTCCGGTTTGCGCAGTTGTTGCGTGAGATAGTTTTTGAAGGCATTGAAGCTCGGATATTCGTACAACGCCCTCTCGGGCTCGCCCGCCATGTAGACCAGGCAACCATCCTCGGGATGTTCCTGCACCGAGCGCGCGCAGAACACCACGACGCCCCACACGCAGCTGTCCAGTATCTCGATGCCCTGCATGATCATCGGGTCGTTGCCGTGGCGCAGGGTTGCCGACGCCACGCCCTGGGCATCAATCAGGTCCTGCAGCATGCGCAACCCCTGCGGAGTGATATCAGCCTTGAGCGCGGCCAGATGGGCGTCGAGCTGCAACAGGCTTTTTTTTATCGCGCCAATGTCGCGGGTCAGGACACTGCTGGTCACGACTTTGCCGTCGGCATCGCGCAGGCCGAAGACTTGCTGGAAATGTTGCTGATATTTCTTGCCCAGGTCGAGCGTGCGGCACAACGCGGCGAACGCCTGCGGTGTCAGGCCCTGCACTCCCGCAGGCGCACTGGCAATGCGCACGACACTGCCGGACGGGAAACCATCGGCTTGCTCCTCGTCTTCAGTGAAGTTCTGCATCGCCGCCTGCAGCAGGGTTTGCGCGGCGTGTTTTACAACATCGATACCCGCCTGGTTGGTCGCCGTCGCGTCGCAGCCGCAATCGTCACCCGGCAGACTGAGCACATCCTGTTCGACGTCATAGACCGCCGGCCACTTGGCGTTCAACGCAGCGGTGAGTTCTTTTTTGCAGAAACCGCGCAACGATTGCAATCCGGCCAGATCCTTGGCCACTTTGAGCTGCAGGCGATGCAGCTCGCGAGCGGTCTGATCCAGCGTGGCCAGCGTGTCGGGCGAAGCCTTGAGCAAATAAGGCGGCAGACTTTTCTCCAGGGCCTCGGCCGTGTCGAGGTCTGCGGTGGCTTCCAGCAGCGTGCCGAGCACTGAAGATGGAGCAAGGTTTTGTTTCTGTTGCTGCACTGACATGGCAATAGTCCTTTATTGCTGTTGGGGCTTCTGACCTTAGCGATGGTGTGAATGAATTGATAATGGAAAAAACTGCTGGCAAATGCCGCAAACACACGCAGTTTTTCGGCCTATAAAACAGCCCGCTACCGCCCCGCAAAAAAAACCGGCTAACGCTGCCAGGGCGCCCTCTAGCACCGACCTGCAGAGGCCGTAGCGCCGCGCTTATAACTTATCGATCTAAAACTCCACCTACCGAGACAGGTCAGTTTTTGAGTACCCGCACTTTTCGCGCGGTACGGCTTGACCTTCCCCAACGGAAAAACCGGTAAGGACTTTATGTGCGGATTAGCTGGCGAGTTACGTTTTGATCAACAACCTGCAGACCTTGCAGCGATCGAGAGAATCACCCATCACCTGGCCCCTCGCGGCCCTGACGCGTGGGGCTTCCATGCCCAAGGGCCAATTGCCCTGGGCCATCGACGCCTGAAAATCATGGACCTGTCGGACGGCTCGGCGCAGCCGATGATCGACAGCCAGCTGGGCCTGTCCCTGGCGTTCAACGGTGCGATCTACAACTTCCCGGAATTGCGCGCAGAGCTTGAAGCACTGGGTTATGCCTTCTATTCGGGTGGCGACACCGAAGTGCTGCTCAAGGGTTATCACGCCTGGGGCGAGGCACTGCTGCCGAAGCTCAACGGCATGTTCGCCTTCGCCATTTGGGAGCGCGATGCAAAGCGCCTGTTCATCGCCCGTGACCGTCTCGGCGTGAAGCCGCTGTACCTGTCGCGCACTGGCCAACGCCTGCGCTTTGCCTCAGCACTGCCGGCGCTGCTCAAGGGCGGCGACATCAACCCGATCCTCGATCCGGTGGCGCTCAATCACTATCTGAATTTCCATGCCGTGGTGCCTGCGCCGCGCACCTTGCTGGCCGGTATCGAAAAACTGCCGCCCGCCACCTGGATGCGCGTTGAGGCCGATGGCCGCACTGAGCAGAAAACCTGGTGGACCCTGCCCTACGGCCCGAATGAAGACGAGAAAAACCTCAATCTGGAAGACTGGGTCGATCGCGTCCTCGACAGCACCCGCGAAGCGGTGGCGATTCGTCAGCGCGCGGCAGTGGATGTCGGTGTGTTGCTTTCGGGCGGTGTCGATTCGAGCATGCTCGTCGGCCTGTTGCGCGAAGTCGGCGTAGAAAATCTGTCGACCTTCTCCATCGGTTTCCAGGATGCCGGCGGCGAGCGCGGCGACGAATTCCAGTATTCCGACCTGATCGCCAAGCACTACGGCACCCGCCACCATCAGTTGCGCATCGACGAGAAAGAAATCATCGAGCAACTGCCCGCCGCGTTCCGGGCGATGAGCGAGCCGATGGTCAGCCACGACTGCATCGCTTTCTATCTGTTGTCCCGCGAAGTGGCCAAGCACTGCAAAGTGGTGCAGAGCGGCCAAGGCGCGGACGAACTGTTTGCCGGTTACCACTGGTATCCGCAGGTCGACGGCGCGGCAGATCCTTATGCGGCCTATCGCGATGCATTCTTCGATCGCAGCTACGACGACTACGCGTCGACGGTCCAGCCGAAATGGCTGGTCGACCACGATGCGGCGGGCGATTTCGTCAAACAGCACTTTGCCCAGCCCGGCGCCGAGGCTGCCGTGGACAAGGCGCTGCGCCTGGACAGCACGGTGATGCTGGTCGATGACCCGGTCAAACGCGTCGACAACATGACCATGGCCTGGGGCCTGGAAGCGCGTACGCCGTTTCTCGACTATCGACTGGTCGAACTGTCGGCTCGCGTTCCGGGCCAATTCAAGCTGCCCGACGGCGGCAAGCAAGTGCTGAAAGAAGCTGCGCGCCGGGTCATTCCAAGCGAAGTGATCGACCGCAAGAAAGGCTACTTCCCGGTGCCGGGTCTCAAGCACTTGCAGGGCGACACGCTCAATTGGGTGCGCGAGCTGCTGCTGGATCCGAGCCAGGATCGCGGCCTGTTCAACCCGAGCATGCTCGACAAGCTTCTGACTGATCCGCAAGGCCAACTGACCCCGTTGCGCGGTTCGAAACTGTGGCAACTGGCGGCCCTGAACCTGTGGCTCAGTGAACAAGGAATCTGATTGATGAAACCCCATGCCACGTCCATCAACCAACGCCTGTTACGTGGTCAGGCTCCCTCGTATGAACGTTTGCAGGCGCGCCTGGCCGAAGACGGCAGCGAGCCTGCCACCGCCCCGATTGCCGTGCATTGCGGCTGGGGCCGGCTGCTGATCGGCCATACCTTTCCCGACCCGGCGTCGCTCGCGCAGGAGCTGCTCAACGAGCAGCCCGGCGAACGCGATATCGCCCTGTATGTTGCCGCACCGCAGCAGATTCTCGGCCTCGAGCCGACGCAGCTGTTTCTCGATCCATCCGACACCCTGCGTTTATGGTTCAGCGATTACCGGCAGGCCACGCGGGTGTTTCGCGGCTTCCGCATTCGTCGTGCGCAAAGCGAAACCGACTGGCAGGGCATCAACCGTTTGTACCAGGCGCGCGGCATGTTGCCGATCGATCAGGAGCTGCTCACCCCACATCATCAGGGCGGCCCGGTGTACTGGCTGGCGGAAGACGAAGACAGCGGCGCGGTGATCGGCAGTGTCATGGGCCTCAATCATGAAAAAGCCTTCAACGATCCGGAACACGGCAGCAGCCTGTGGTGCCTGGCGGTCGACCCGCATTGCTCACGCCCGGGCGTCGGCGAAGTGCTGGTGCGACATCTGGTCGAGCACTTCATGAGTCGCGGCCTGGCTTATCTGGATCTGTCGGTGCTGCACGACAATCGTCAGGCGAAAAACCTTTACGCCAAACTGGGTTTCCGCAACCTGCCGACCTTCGCCATCAAGCGCAAGAACGGCATCAACCAGCCGCTGTTTCTCGGCCCGGGTCCGGAGGCGAATTTCAATCCTTACGCGCGGATCATCGTCGAAGAAGCCCATCGGCGCGGTATCGACGTGCAAGTGGATGACGCCGACGCCGGGCTGTTCACCCTCAGCCATGGCGGCCGTCGCGTGCGCTGCCGCGAGTCGTTGAGCGATCTGACCAGTGCGATCAGCATGACCCTGTGCCAGGACAAAAGCCTGACCCACAAGGTGCTGAAAGGCGCAGGTCTGAAACTGCCCGCGCAGCAACTGGCGGGCAATGCCGACGACAATCTGGCCTTCCTCGATGAACACCAACGGGTGGTGGTCAAACCTCTCGATGGCGAACAGGGCCACGGCGTCGCCGTGGATCTGCGCACCATCGAAGAAGTGCAGAAGGCCATCGAAACGGCGAAGCAGTTCGACAGCCGCGTGCTGCTGGAAAGTTTCCACGAAGGCCTTGATCTGCGCATCGTGGTGATCGGCTTTGAAGTGGTGGCGGCGGCGATTCGCAAGCCCGCCGAAGTGGTCGGCGATGGTCAGCATTCGATCGGTGCGCTGATCGAAGCGCAGAGCCGCCGCCGGCAAGCGGCCACCAGTGGCGAAAGCAAGATTCCGCTGGACCACGAAACCCAACGCACGCTGCATGCCGCCGGTTACGACTACAGCAGCATCCTGCCGGCCGGCGAGCATCTGTTCGTGCGGCGCACGGCCAACCTGCACACCGGCGGGACGCTGGAAGACGTGACCGACATTCTTCATCCAACCCTGATCGACGCGGCAGTGCGCGCGGCGCGAGCGCTGGACATTCCAATGGTCGGGCTCGATCTGATGGTGCCGGCGGCGGATCAGCCCGAGTACGTGTTCATCGAAGCCAACGAACGCGCCGGCCTGGCCAACCACGAACCGCAGCCGACGGCGGAGCGCTTTGTCGATCTGTTGTTTCCGCATAGTCAGCCGGCGATCTCTTGATTACCCAGCGGCTGCACTGACGCCATCGCTGGCAAGCCAGCTCCCACAGTTCCCGCGGTATACACAACACTGTGGGAGCTGGCTTGCCAGCGATGAGGACCGATCAGGCGCCACAAATCTTTCTCTCATCGAAACCATCGGTGTGCTCAACCCATCAGGAGTTTCCATGACCATGACCACACAAATCCCTGAACCGGATCTGGCTTACCTGCAAAAAGTCCTGCTGGAAATGCTCGCGATTCCCAGCCCTACCGGTTTCACCGACACCATCGTGCGCTATGTCGCCGAGCGTCTCGAAGAGCTGGGCATTCCGTTTGAAATGACCCGGCGCGGCACCATCCGCGCGACGTTGAAGGGTAAAAAGAGCAGCCCTGACCGCGCGGTGTCTGCGCACCTGGACACCATCGGCGCCGCCGTGCGTGCGGTGAAAGACAACGGTCGCCTGACCCTCGCCCCGGTCGGTTGCTGGTCGAGCCGCTTTGCCGAGGGTAGCCGAGTCAGCCTGTTTACCGACACCGGGGTGATTCGCGGCAGCGTGTTGCCGCTGATGGCGTCCGGGCATGCGTTCAATACCCAGGTCGATGAAATGCCGATCAGTTGGGACCACGTCGAACTGCGTCTGGACGCCTACTGCACGACCAAAGCCGATTGCGAATCGCTGGGCATCCATGTCGGCGACGTGGTGGCCTTCGATCCGCTGCCGGAGTTCACTGAAAGCGGCCATATCAGCGCCCGCCACCTCGACGACAAGGCCGGCGTCGCAGCGCTGCTCGCCGCGCTCAAGGCGATTGTCGACAGTGGCCAGGAACTGAACATCGATTGCCATCCACTGTTCACCATCACCGAGGAAACCGGCAGCGGTGCAGCGGCGGCATTGCCGTGGGACGTCAGCGAATTTGTCGGCATCGACATCGCACCGGTCGCCCCCGGCCAGCACTCCAGCGAACACGCGGTGAGCGTGGCGATGCAGGACTCCGGCGGGCCGTATGACTATCACCTGTCGCGGCATCTGTTGCGTCTGGCCGATGAACACGAATTGCCGGTGCGCCGTGACATGTTCCGCTATTACTTCAGCGATGCGCACTCGGCGGTCACCGCCGGCCACGACATTCGTACTGCCCTGCTCGCTTTCGGCTGCGATGCCACGCACGGCTACGAGCGCACGCACATCGACAGTCTGGCGGCGCTCAGCCGTTTGCTCGGCGCGTACATTCTCAGCCCGCCGGTCTTTGCCAGCGATGCGGCGCCGGCCAATGCTTCACTGGATCGCTTCAGCCATCAGATTGAGCATGACACGCAGATGGAAAGCGAAACCCGCGTGCCGCCGGTGGACAGTCTGGTGGGGCAGCGTTCTGACAGTTGAGCCTTCGGTGAACAGATAACCGCCTTCGCGAGCAGGCTCGCTCCCACAGAGATCGCATTTCAAAGGTGGGAGCGAGCCTGCTCGCGAATGGGCCGGCAAGACCGATACAGAACTGGCAGACAAAACCCAATCCCCGTAGCATCCCGACATTGATTTGACCGAGGTGCCCATGCTCATTCCCCACGACGCGCTTGAAGTCGACACCCTCACCCGCCTGATCGAGGATTTCGTCACCCGCGACGGTACCGATAACGGCGATGACACCCCGCTGGAAACCCGCGTCCTGCGCGTGCGTCAGGCACTGACCAAAGGCCAGGCATTGATCGTGTTCGATCCGGAAAGCGAGCAGTGCCAGCTGATGCTCAAGCACGACGTACCCAAGCATCTGTTCGACTGAAACCGTCAGCCAGCCTTCGCCGCGGCTTCCTTGCGCTTGATCCGGTCATAGACCTCGGCGCGGTGTACATGGACCTTTTTCGGCGCCTCGACGCCGAAGCGCACGCTGGAGCCGTTGACCGACAGAACACGCAGGGTGATGTCGTCTCCGATTGAAATCAACTCACCGACCACACGGCTGAGTACAAGCATGGGATTCATCCTTCAGGACTGGCAAACCCTGAAGATGCGCGGCTTACAGCGTCTTCACAATCCACGACGAGCAAATCAGTCTTGCCCTACAGGCGCCCACGCCCGCAGCTGTCAGACGCTTCGCACAAAAGCCTCAGGCAGCGGAAAAGCGCGGCCCGAACAGAATGATGCTGGCACCGACCACGCACAGGGCCATGCCGATCCAGTCCGAGCCCAGCGGACGCATCCGCTCGACCACCGCCAGCCAGCCAATCGAAGCAACGATGTAGATCCCGCCGTACGCCGCATAGGCGCGCCCGGCGTAGGCCGCTTCAACACGGGTCAGCAACAGCGCGAACAGGGTCAGGCTGAGCAACGCGGGAATCACCCACAACGCACTCTTGCCCTGGCGCAGCCACATGTAGAAGGCAAAACAGCCGGCGATTTCAAACAGCGCCGCAAGGAAGAACCACAAGTAATTGAGCATGGAGGCGTCTCGACAGGGTGACCGTGGCGGCCACCCTAACGACGCGGCGGGAATCGAACAAGATCAAGCGTTGTTTTGTTTGGCCTTGGCGCGCATTTTCTCGGCCATGGAAGTCATCTCGTTGTAGAGCAGTTGCGGATTCTTCTGTTTCAGCGCCCAGGCCATGCGCCCTTGTTCGTGGGGCAGGATCATGAACTCACCGGCGGCGACTTGCTGATAGATGTAGTCAGCGATGTCGGCGGCACTGATTGGCGAACTTTCCAGCAACTTGCCGACCTGGGCTTTCATGGCCGGGGTCGGGCCACGGAAAGAATCGAGCAAGTTGGTCTGGAAGAACGACGGGCAAACCACATGCACCGCCACTTCCTGCTGCGCGAGTTCGATCAGCAGACTCTCCGACAACGCCACTACGCCGGCCTTGGCCACGTTGTAGTTACTCATTGCCGGGCCTTGCATCAACGCGGCCATGGAGGCGATGTTGATGATCTTGCCCTTGCTCTGTTCCAGCAGCGGCAGGAACGCTTTGCAGCCCTTGACCACGCCCATCAGGTTGATCGCGATCTGCCAGTCCCAGTCTTCCAGAGACAATTCGCTGAAAAACCCGCCCGAGGCGACGCCGGCATTGTTGACGATGATGTCGATGCCGCCGAGCTTCTCTTCGCAGGCCTGGGCGAAGGCGGTGAGCTGACTGTAATCGCGCACGTCACAGCGCTGGATGAAGCCGTCACCGCCCGCCTCGCGCACCAGCTTCAGGGTTTCCTGCAGGCCGGGCTCACTGACATCGGACAAGGCCAGCCGCCAGCCTTCACGGGCCCAGCGCAGCGCGATTTCGCGACCCAGGCCTGAGCCTGCACCAGTGATCATCATGCGATTTTGCATAGCGGACAGCCTTGTTGTTCCGGGAGAGATGCGCCGAGTGTAGCGAAGGAACTTCGTTCACCCACGCTCCATCCAGTTGCTGAATGGAGGATCAAAAGATTCCAGCCGTCATCGTTTTTGGGATGGTCTCCTGTAGGAGCTGCCGAAGGCTGCGATCTTTTGCTTTTTTGCTTTAAAGGAAATAACCAGCCAATCCAAATACATTAAAAAAACATTGAATTTTTTTTCATCGGCGCAAGTCGGAACATGTAAGCCGGCTGGAATTTAGTTGCTCTCCAGCTGCCCACTGAGCATCAAGACTCCTCCAGACTCTGAACAAGGAAATCACCCATGGGCACAATTCTAATCATCATCCTGATCCTGTTGCTGATCGGTGGTCTGCCGGTCTTCCCGCACTCCAGAAGTTGGGGTTATGGCCCGTCGGGTATTATCGGCGTGGTGTTGGTCGTGCTGCTGGTGCTGTTGTTACTCGGCAAGATATGACGATTTGAAGCTGTAAAAAAAGAGGCCCTTGTTCAAGGGCCTCTTTTTTATTGCGTGAACTTTAACGAGTCATCAGTCCGGCTTGCCGTGAATGACACCGGCGGTGTTATCGAGCAGGCTCTTGGTCGCGGTTTGCAGGAACGCTTCAAGTTTGAGTTTGAGTTCGGCAGTGCGCGGCGCGTCCGGTACAACTTCGGCGTGCGGGTTGGCGCCCAGCTGATATTTCCAGATTTTCGGGCCCATGTCCTTGTCACGCGGCAACACCAGAATCTCATCGGCGGTGACGATGGCGGTGGTCTGCTCGCTGCCAGATGGCTTGATCACACCGAAGCCGGTGTCGCCCTGCGGCAGGTTGAGCAGGTCACGGCCCCAGCACTGGTGACGCACTTCGCCACCGAGGCGGCCCATGATGGTCGGCACGATGTCGATCTGCGTGCCCACGGTGTGGTCGCGGGTACCGAACTTCTGCTGGATGCCCGGGGCAATCATCAGCATCGGCACGTTGAAGCGACCCAGGTCCATTTCGGTGATCTGGCGCTCGTTGCCGAAGCCGTGGTCGCCGACGATGACGAACAGGGTTTCGTTGAAGTACTTCTCTTTGCGCGCCTTCTCGAAGAACTGGCCGAGCGCCCAATCGGAATAGCGCATGGCGGTCAGGTGTTCGTTGAGGCTGCCACGGTCAGTGACGCGCTCGACCGGCAATGGCGTCGGCAAGGCGTACGGTGTGTGGTTGGACAGGGTTTGCAGCAGCGCGTAGAACGGCTTGCCGTTTTCCCGCGCCTTCAGTTCCTGCAGGCCACGATCGAACATGTCCTGGTCGGAAACGCCCCAGGTCGGGTCGGAGAACACCGGGTTGACGAAGTCGTTACGGCCAACGAAGTTGGTCATGCCCTGGTTGCTGAAGAAACCCGACTGGTTGTCCCAGGCGAAATCGCCGTTGTAGACATAGACGTCGTCATAGTCGCGGGCGCTGAGCAACTGCGGCAGGCCGGACAGTTTGTGGCTGCCTTCCGGGGTCTGCATCAGGTATTCGAAACCTGGCAGGTTGGGGAAGCAGGCCATGGTCGCGAACATGCCCTGGTGGGTGTGGGTGCCGTTGGAGAAGAAACGGTCGAACAGCAGACCTTCCTTCGACAGCTTGTCCAGGTACGGGGTGATATTGCCCGGCGCGCCCAAAGCACCGACCGAGTGACCGGCCATGCTTTCCATCAGGATCACCACGACGTTCTTGATCGGCAGGGTCTTGTCGGCCGGCGGCATGTAATCACGGCGTACAGCGGCGATGTCGGCATCGACCAGTTTGTCGTCCGGCATCAGCAACATGTCGCGCACCACTTGCTGCGCCTGTTCCTGCGGCAGCGTGGCTTTCCAGATGTTGTCGCGGTCTTCGCCCATGCGCGCCTTGGCTGCGGCGACCAGCGACAGCGTGCCATTGAGGCCGAGCTGGTTGGCGAAGTTGGAATCGGTGGTGTAGACGTCACCCCAACGCATCGGCGGGCCTTGACGCAGGGTGCCGCGAGCGGCGACGACGCAGATCAGCAGGCAGACCACGAACACCGCCAGGCGGGTGTACCAGGGCGCAACCTGACGGGAGCTGACGCTGCCGCCGCTGAACGGTCCGCGCGGGCGGGTGGCACGGTCGGCGCCTTTGAACGCCAGGGTCAGAATGACCGTGCCGATTACCCATGCCAGCACGTAGCGCACCACCGGGAAACCGTACCAGAGCATGCTCATTACGGTTTTCGGGTCTTCCTTCACGTACTGGAACACCAGACCATTGAGGCGCTGGTGAAACTCGCGGTAGAAGTCCATCTCCATCAGGCCGAGGAACAGCGCGATGCTCGAGGCGACGGTCAGCCACAGACGGAAGAAACCGCGCGCGGCCATGGCCCGGGCACTGAACAGCGCCAGCACCAGCGGAATGCACAGGTACACCACCAGGCGCAGGTCGAAACGCAGACCGTTGACGAACGCTTCAAGGAAGGTCGCGGCCGGGGTGTCGAGGATCATCTCGCGGTTGTAGACCAGCAGCGCGAGGCGCAGCGCGGAAAACATGACCATCATGACCAGTGCGCACAGCAGCGTGTAGGCCAGATGCGATTTGACGGTCGGTTGCAGCAGGCGAGCAGAAGATCGCTGCTGATTCAGGGCGTCCGGGTTTGCCATGTCGTTTTAGGACCCATTGGAAGTTGAAGTTGCAAAAATACAGCGGCGCCAGGCCCTCTATTGGTCAGTCCAGACCCCGGGGCGTGCGCGGTGCGCAAATGTTGCACGATCGTTCACACCATTGCCATTGATTACTGCCCTGCTCTTCGAGACTTTCATTCAAAGGGCTGGCAGCGCAACGGCAGGCAACAAGTGCGGGCGAATTGTCTTGGAGACTTTGTGAAAATTTCGTGCAACGCATATCTGGAAATACAATTTAGAGACAAAACAAAACGCCCCGAACCGGTCGGGGCGTTTTGCTTACAGCCAATTGATTATTTCTCGGCGCGTTCTTTCAGTGCTTTCAGGGTATTGAATGGTGCATCGACCACAAACTTGTTGGCGACCATGGCCGGCACGCTACCGCCCGGCTCGGTGTGCACCTGATAAGTCACTTCAACCTGATCGCCTTTAGGCACGAACTTCCAGAAGCCCTTGACTTGCTGGACCCGCACGAAGCCTTTTTCTTCCGGCAGATAGGTCGGCACGCCTTCAAGATTACGAGTCAGGCTGCCATCGGCACCCTCAACAGTGGTGATTTTCAACACCGAATCACGCGGGGTCACCGGCCATGGCGTATTGAATTGCGAATAGGTCCAGCTCAGATCGCCTTCGTGCTTGAGCAGTTTCTGGCTCTTGCATTCGTGAATCCACGCGCAGGCGCCGGAGACGTCTTCCTGCAAGGCACGCAGTTTGGCAACGGTGGTTTTCATCAGCGCGACGCCTTGGTAGGACTTGTAATCCGAACCGGGTATTTCGCTCAGGGAAACCTTGATGCCGTCTTCGTTCTTGGCAACTTTCCAGTCTTCCGCGTGGACGACCGAAGTGGCAAGTACGGCAGTCAGACCACACAACACAGCGATACGGTGCAGCGAACCCATAGTGTTATTCCTTATTGTTGAAGTTCCGTTGGTGAACACATCATGCCGCCGTCATCTGCTCCCACCAGCCGATCAATCTGATCGCTTCTTGCGAACTGCTGCCGCAAACCTCGACATCCGCAGCGAAACCCGAGCAGACAGCCGGACGTTCCGGACGGCCGAAAATGCTGCACAGGTTATCGACCGAAAGTTGCACGCAACGTTCGCCGGCGGGTTTGCCATCGGGCATGCCGGGAATCGGCGAACTGATGGAGGGGGCAATGCAGCAAGCGCCACAGCCTTCACGGCATTTCATGACGAACAGATCCTCGCGACGGGCGATGTGTAAAGAGACGGGAAACAGAGTAACCGCTAAAACGACTGTTTCAAATTGCTACGAGCGGGTTTTCAACGATAAGTAAAAGTGACCGGGCAGTCTCCGACGAAGCGTCTGCTCTGCGCGTCGCGGATGGCCAGCGCTACTGTTTGAATTCGAAATCCAGCGCCGCACCTTCCACATCGCGTCGCGCTTCGTTGCGCAATTGCAACTCCATTTCATTGCTGAGCAAGCGGCCGTTGAGCTGGAAGCCGTTATCTTTCTCGCCAAACATCTGCGGCAGGATCGCCTCGCGTTTGGGCAGCTCCACGGTGCCCTTTGGCTTCAGGTCTTCAACCATATCCTTGGGCAGGCTGAGATCGAGTTTTGCCGGCGGCAATTTGGTTTTGGCCACTTCGCTGGCAGGTTTCGATTTCGAAGCAACCGGGCGGCGCTTCTTTACCGTGGCGTTTTTTTGGGCCTGGGCTTTTTTTGCAGGCGCTGTGGTTTTAACGGTTTTCTTCGTGGTACTGGTCGCTGCCGGTTTTTCCTGGGCTGCGGCCGCCATGACACCCGGTGCCTGACCGATCATCAACAAACCCAGCAATACCCACGCGGCAGGAACAATGGCTTTCATGGACCCAACGAACTAACGGCAGAGGGCCACATGCTCGCTTGTTGTGCGTCACATGACAAGCCTCAGCGCCCTCCCCGTTCAGAATCCGCCAGCGGTTTCCTGACACAGCTGGGTGGCCAACAGACCCAGCGTCATCAGCGCCCGCTCCGCTTCGCGGTTCCACGGAATGCCGCAGTTGAGGCGGATACAGTGGTTGAACTGCTCGGTGTTGCTGAAGATCAGACCCGGCGCGATGCTGATGCCTTGTTGCAGTGCGCGGACATGCAATTCCTGCGTGTTGACCCGCCCCGGCAAGCTCACCCAGAGGATGAAACCGCCCGTGGGCCGGGACATCTGCGTGCCCTCAGGGAAGTGCTGCTGCACCGCCAGCTGGAACGCGCTGAGGTTTTTCCGGTACTCCTGACGGATGTAGCGTAAATGCCGGTCATAACCGCCGTTTTCCAGATACGCGGCAATCGCCATCTGCGTGACGCTGCACGCCGAATGGGTGCTGAAAGTTTGCAGGCGCTGGATTTCCTGCTGGTATTTGCCGGCGATCATCCAGCCGATGCGCACACCCGGTGACAGGGTTTTGGAGAAGCTCGAGCAGTAGATCACCCGATCCAGGCGGTCGTAGGCTTTCAGCGCTTTGGTACGGCCCTGCTCGAACATCAGTTCGCCGTAGATATCGTCTTCGACGATCTGAATGTCGAAATCCGAGGCCAAGCGCAGCAACTGTTTCTGCCGCTCTTCCGGCATGGTTCCGCCGAGGGGGTTGCTCAGGCGCGTGGTCAAAACCAGCGCCTTGATCGACCATTGGTTGGCGGCCAGTTGCAAGGCTTCCAGACTCATGCCGGTGGCGGGGTCGCTGGGGATTTCGATGACTTTCAGGCCGAGCAGATCGGCCAGTTGCAGCAGGCCGTAATAGGTCGGCGATTCGGCAGCGATCAGATCGCCCGGCCGGGTCAGCACGCGCAACGACATCTGCAAGGCGTCGACACAGCCGTGGGTAATCACCACTTCCGACGGATCGACCACCACGCCAGCGTCACGCATGCGGATCGCCACTTGCCGACGCAGCGGTTCGAAACCGGGGCTGAACATATAGCTGAACGCCCGTGGACTGTGAAACCGAGTGACCTTGGCCAGTTGCTGATGCAGCGCGCGCACCGGCAGATAATCGACACTCGGCACCGCAGCGCCCAGCGGAAAGACGCCTTCGCGGCGGGATTCGACCAATACCTGTTGAATGATGCTGCTGCGCGTCACCAGCCCCGGCCGTTCGACCCGGGCAATGTCCGGCGTCGGCGCGGTCAGCGCCGGGGTCTGGTGCACGTAGTAACCCGACTGCGGCCGGGCGCGGATCAGGCCCTGATCTTCAAGGTTGGCATACGCCTGCAACACCGTCGCATGGCTGACGTTGAGCTGCGAACTCATCTTGCGCACCGAAGGCACGCGCTCCCCCGGTTGATAAACACCACGGCGGATGTCTTCGGCCAGTTGCTGAGCAATACGTTGGTAGAGCAAGAGATTGGTCATGACGCAGCACTCGATTTCACGGGCGTTTTATTCTTGTCTGAAACAATACCGGAACAGTTTAGAAGTGTACTGGGACAGTTGCCAGATTACTCGACCGTACAGTGCGGTGTCTGCCCCATCTGTACGGTTTTGCGCGGCAATCGACAGGCACAAAAAAGCCCGGCACTGCATGACAGCCCGGGCTTTCCAGAGACGCAGCCCTCAGCGGGCGGCGCCGAGCTGGCCTTTTTCGTCAGAGAACACGATTTCTACGCGGCGGTTCTGCGCCCGTCCACGCTCGGAGGCGTTGGCGTCGACCGGAAACTGGTCGCCGTAACCTTCGACCTGAATGCGTTTTTCGTCGATACCCAGATCGACCAGCACGTCAGCCACCGATTGCGCACGATCGCGGGACAGTTTGAGGTTTTCCTGCCTGCCACCGGTGCTGTCGGTGTAACCCTCAATGCGCACCACGCGCTTGGGGTTGAGTTGCAGAAACTGGACGATCTTCAGCACGACGCGGTTGGCCGAGTTTTTCAGTTCCGCCTGGCCGGTGTCGAACAACACGTCGCCGAGGGTCATCACCAGACCGCGATCGGTCTGTGTGGTCGCCAGCGCGACGATCTGTTCCTCCAGCCACTTGCCTTGTTGCTGCACGCTGAGCAGTTTCGATTCGCGCAGGGCCAGTTGCAGACGCTGACGCTCAAGCTCGAGCTTGGCTGCGCGTTCTTCGTTGAGCGCCTGGTTGGTGTGCTCGCGGGCGATTTCGCTGTAGCGCTGGCTCAGGTAGGCGTAATGCACCACGTCGGCACCGCTGCCCCAATAGGTCGACAGTCGATCGGCGCGGGCCAGGGACTCGCCGGCGCGGATCACGTCTTTCGGCGCGATGCGCAGCACGTTGGAATCTTCCTTGACCTTCTGGAAATCAGCGCCGGCCTGTTGCAGTGCCGCCTCGCTGTGCTGGCCGGCGCAGCCGTAGAGGCTGGCGCAACCGGCGAGGATCAGAATGCCGAGAGCATTGGACTTGAGGCTCATTGTGCTTCCCCCAGTTGCAGCTGCTTGCGCAGGCGGACAATGCGGGTATTGAGCACATTCAGCTGTTCTTCACTTTTTTTCGTCAGCACCTTGGCCTCGGCCAGACGTGCATCCAGTTCCGCCTGCTCGGCACGCATGCGCGCGTTGCGATAGGACTCGTCGGCCATGCTGCCTTTGGCGCGGTTGTATTTTGTTTCGGCCAGCTGCATTTCCGGCACTTCGTCAGCCGTGGCGCCGACTGCCTTGGCCTGCGCGATGGCTTGTTCGGTCAAACGCATTTGTTCACTGGGTGCCGGATCGGATGCGCACCCGGCCAGGGCCAGAACGGCCACAGCCGCGAAAAGAGGTCGAATACTCACTAAGAATCCCTACTGTTTTGGGGCACTGACAGGTTGTGGCGGCTGCTGCTGTTGCGCCTTCCAGCGCTCGATGTTGCGTTGCAGCGCGGCTTCCGTCAGTCCGGACGCGGGCAATTCTGTCATCTTTTTGGCGAGCTGTCCGCGCAACCACGGATCGTTGCAGGCCGAGTTATGCGAAACCGCAAGGAACAGACCCGGCCGGTCGATGGGTTGTTCAAACGCCAACAGATCGCTGGTCATGCCCAATGTCTGCGCGGCGGCCAGGCCTGAGTAACGTCCGGCGAGGACATATTCCACCTCGCCCAACAGCAGTTTCTGTAATGCCTCGGTAAGGTTGACTGTGCGGGTCAGCGTCAGATTCTGTTCGGCGAAAGTGCCGAATGCCTGGGTCATCCGCGACTTTTCCGACACCGCGCCGGCATGGCCTTTCAGGTCGCTGGCCTCGGCATAGGTCAGCGTCGAGCCTTTGCGCGTCCACACCAGGTAATCGTTTTCCAGCAGTGGCGGATGAATGAAGTCGAAGTTCTCCAGCTCATTCACGGTCAGCGGCGCGTCGGCCAGCATGTCCATGCGCCCGCTGCGCACTTCATCGAGGGCCTGCGAGCGTTTGCCGGCGTAGAGCAGGTCGACTTTGATGCCCAGATCCTTGGCCACTTGCTGCAACAGATCGGCACTGGCGCCGATCAGGCGCTTGGGGTTTTGCGGGTCCTGCCACAAGTAGGGCGGCGCGTCAGGGCTGCCGGTGACGACCAGGCGCTCGCACTTGCCCGCGGCCATGGCCAAACCTGGCAACAGCAACAATCCCAATAACCATCCGCAGCGCAGATCCATGGCAAAACGCTCCCGCTTGAAATTCGAGACAAAAAAAAGCCCGACCAACAGGCCGGGCTCTTTATAAGTGAAGCCGCCGGATTAGACCAGCTTCTCCAGCTCAGGTACTGCTTCGAACAGATCCGCCACGAGACCGTAATCGGCCACCTGGAAGATCGGCGCTTCTTCGTCCTTGTTGATCGCAACGATCACCTTGGAGTCTTTCATGCCGGCCAGATGCTGGATCGCGCCGGAGATACCGACGGCGATGTACAGCTGTGGCGCAACGATCTTGCCGGTCTGACCGACCTGCATGTCGTTCGGTACGAAACCTGCGTCAACCGCAGCGCGCGAAGCGCCAACAGCAGCGCCGAGCTTGTCGGCCAGCGCGTACAGGTGTTTGAAGTTGTCACCGTTCTGCATGCCGCGACCGCCGGAAACGACGATCTTGGCAGCGGTCAGCTCAGGACGGTCGGACTTGGCCAGCTCTTCGCTGACGAAGCTCGAGGTACCAGCGTCGTGGGCAGCGCCAACGGCTTCAACGGCAGCCGAACCACCTTCAGCAGCAACCGGATCGAAACCGGTGGCACGCACGGTGATCACTTTGATCGCAGCAGTCGATTGCACGGTAGCGATGGCGTTACCGGCGTAGATCGGGCGCTTGAAAGTGTCAGCGCTTTCGACCGAGATGATCTCGGAGATCTGGTCAACGTCCAGCGCAGCAGCAACGCGCGGCAGGATGTTTTTGCCATTGGAAGTGGCGGCAGCGAGGATGTGGCTGTAGCCAGCGCCCAGCTCTGCAACCAGCGGAGCAACGTTTTCCGGCAACTGATGCGCGTAGGCGGCATTGTCAGCGTTGAGGACTTTGCTCACGCCAGCGATTTTCGCTGCGGCTTCGGCCACCGGGCCTGCGCCCTGACCTGCTACCAGAACGTGGATGTCGCCGCCGATTTTGGCAGCAGCGGCCACGGTGTTCAGTGTGGCCGGGGCCAGCACTTTGTTGTCGTGTTCAGCAATAACCAAGATAGTCATTTAGATTACCTTCGCTTCGTTCTTGAGTTTTTCAACCAGTTCAGCCACCGACTTGACCTTGATGCCTGCGCTGCGTGCAGCCGGCGCTTCAACTTTCAGTGTCTTGTTGGTGGAGGCGGTGGAAACGCCCAAAGCGTCCGGAGTCAGCACTTCGAGAGGCTTCTTCTTGGCTTTCATGATGTTTGGCAGGGACGCGTAGCGCGGCTCGTTCAAACGCAGGTCGGTGGTGACGATGGCTGGCAGTTTCAGCGAAACGGTCTGCGCGCCGCCGTCGATTTCGCGGGTCACGGCAACGCTGTCGCCGGAGACTTCGACTTTCGAAGCGAAGGTGCCCTGACCGTAGCCGCTCAGTGCCGCGAGCATCTGGCCGGTCTGGTTGTTGTCGCTGTCGATCGCCTGTTTGCCAAGAATCACCAGCTGCGGCTGTTCCTTGTCGACAACAGCCTTGAGCAGCTTGGCCACGGCCAGCGAGGTCAGGTCTTCAGCGGATTCGACGAGGATGGCGCGATCGGCACCCAGAGCCAGTGCGGTACGCAGCTGCTCCTGAGCGGTGGTCGGGCCGATGGAGACGACAACGATTTCAGTCGCAACGCCCTTCTCTTTCAGGCGTACGGCTTCTTCCACGGCGATTTCGCAGAATGGGTTCATCGACATCTTGACGTTGGCGAGGTCGACGCCGGAATTGTCCGCCTTGACGCGGACCTTGACGTTGTAATCCACAACGCGTTTGACAGCTACAAGAACCTTCATGGATTCCTCGTTACTCTCCGGTGAAAAGAAAGTCGCCTAGGCGAACCTGGCGGATGATGCTCATCGGGCGACAAGGGCACCTCTAAAAACGCCGGCTTGAATGTGAGGTGATTCACTTCGCGAAGGGAGGTGACCGTTCGTCAGGGGTGACTGCCAGGTCATTCATTCTCACGCTGTGTAAACTGCGCGCCGGACTTGCGCTGCGCATCACCGTCTACTGCCTGTGCCCTGTCTTTAGAGGTGCTCTTGAAACCGCCAGTCTGCCTACGGCGAGCGCAAAACCGCCCGTATCTTGACCGGAACGCCCATTCTGGTCAATACGCCAAAATGCCCTGTCATAAGCCGCGCTTCTTTGATTTATCAGGGCTGGAGGCGATTCAAACAAACGTTTGTATTGGACGCTCGGAGTGGTGTAGATATAATGCGCCGCCTAGAGAGAAAGGTGGATTCGCCAATATTCCCTTTGACGTTAACGTAAAGGCAATACGGATGCGAGATCAAACCTCCATATTAGAAAAAAAACTGTTGAGCCTTGAGTAGGAGATAGCCTGTGGAACGCGAATACATGGAATTCGACGTCGTCATCGTCGGTGCCGGCCCCGCTGGTCTGTCCGCCGCCTGCCGCTTGAAGCAGAAGGCCGCTGACGCCGGTAAGGAAATCAGCGTCTGCGTGGTCGAAAAAGGCTCCGAAGTCGGTGCACACATCCTTTCCGGTGCGGTATTCGAACCCCGCGCCCTGAACGAACTGTTCCCGGACTGGAAAGAGCTCGGCGCGCCGCTGAACACGCCCGTCACACGCGATGACATTTTCGTGCTGAAAAACGCTGACAGCGCGCAGAAGATTCCTGACTTCTTTGTGCCCAAGACCATGCACAACGAAGGCAACTACATCATCTCCCTGGGCAACCTGTGCCGCTGGCTGGCTCAGCAGGCGGAAAACCTCGGTGTGGAAATCTACCCGGGCTTCGCCGCTCAGGAAGCGCTGATCGATGAAAACGGCGTAGTGCGCGGGATCATCACCGGTGATCTGGGCGTCGACCGCGAAGGCCATCCGAAAGAAGGCCTGTACACCCCTGGCATGGAACTGCGTGGCAAATACACGCTGTTCGCCGAAGGCTGCCGTGGCCACATCGGCAAGCAACTGATCAAACGCTACAACCTCGACAGCGATGCGGACGTTCAGCACTACGGCATCGGCCTGAAAGAAATCTGGGAAATCGACCCGGCCAAGCATCAGCCGGGCCTGGTGGTGCACACCGCCGGTTGGCCGCTGGACATCATGGGCACCGAGAACACCGGCGGCTCGTTCCTCTATCACCTGGAAAACAATCAGGTGGTAGTCGGTCTGATCGTCGACCTGTCCTACAGCAACACTTACCTATCGCCGTTCGATGAGTTCCAGCGCCTCAAGCATCACCCGGTGCTCAAGCAATATCTGGAAGGCGGCAAGCGCGTCAGCTACGGCGCTCGCGCCATCGCCAAGGGCGGCCTGAACTCGCTGCCGAAAATGGTCTTCAAGGGCGGCGCGCTGATCGGTTGCGACCTCGGCACCCTGAACTTCGCCAAGATCAAAGGCAGCCACACCGCGATGAAGTCCGGCATGCTCGCGGCGGAATCGGTGGCAGATGCGCTGTTCGCCGAGCAGGATTGCACCGTCGAACTGACCACTTACGTCGACGCATTCAAGAACAGCTGGCTGCACGAAGAACTGTTCGCCAGCCGTAACTTCGGCCCGGCGATTCACAAGTACGGCGCGA
Organism: Pseudomonas sp. PS01270; assembly: GCF_029959775.1. NCBI lineage: Bacteria > Pseudomonadati > Pseudomonadota > Gammaproteobacteria > Pseudomonadales > Pseudomonadaceae > Pseudomonas > Pseudomonas sp. PS01270. The sequence goes on from NZ_JASCPT010000044.1 coordinate 29,211, forward strand.
TCATCGGCGGTGGTTTCAACTGGCTGGACCAGAACATCTTCGGCGGCAAACTGCCATTCACCCTGCGCGACACCAAGCCGGATTACGCCTGCCTCAAGCTCGCGGCCGACTGCAAGAAGATCGACTACCCGAAACCTGACGGCAAACTGAGTTTCGACAAACTCAGCTCGGTGTTCATCTCCGGCACCAACCACGAAGAAGAGCAGCCGTGCCACTTGAAGCTGACCGATCCGAGCATCCCGATCAGCAAAAACCTGCCGCTGTACGACGAACCGGCGCAGCGCTACTGCCCGGCCGGCGTATACGAAGTGATCACCAAGGAAGACGGCGAGAAGCGCTTCCAGATCAACGCCCAGAACTGCGTGCACTGCAAGACCTGTGACATCAAGGACCCTGCGCAGAACATCACCTGGGTCGCGCCGGAAGGCGCCGGCGGCCCGACTTACCCGAACATGTAAGTCGAAACGCTGAACACAAGGCTCCCGAAATGGGGGCCTTTTTGTTGCCCAAAATTCCTCTGACACTACAAAACAACTGTGGGAGCGAGCAGGCTCACTCCTACAGGGGATCTTCAGCGGATCAGGCAGCGCGCTCATCCCCCGGGCTGCGTTCGAAGTAGCGCTTGTATTCGCGACTGAATTGCGACGTGCTCTGATACCCCACCCGATGCGCCACCTGCGCGACACCCAGCCCCTCCGCCACCAGCAGCGTCTGCGCCTTCAACAAGCGCAAACGCTTCAGATACTGGACCGGCGACAACAATGTGCTGCGTTTGAAATGCTCATGAAACGTCGACACGCTCATGTTCGCGCAACCGGCCAGTGTCTCGACATTGAGCGGCTCGGTGTAATGCGCATGCAGATGGCTGATCGACGCCGCCACCCGGGCAAATTGCCCTTGTTGCTCGACCAACGCTCGCAACACATCCGCTTGCGGCCCGCGCAGCGCGACGAACAATAATTCGCGAACCCGCGCCGGGCCGAGAATCTGGCATTCCAGCGGATCGTGCAGACAGCTGAGCAGCCGTTCGACACAACCGCGCATGCCATCGTCGAGTACCACCGAGGTCATCGACTCCGGCGTCTGCGCCGGAATATGCCGACCCGGCGCCAGCCCCATGGCCAGCACCAGTTCGCCGAGCAGGACACGATCGATCGCCACCGACACACCGAGCAATGGCGCATCGGGCAAGGCAAAGGTTTCGCATTCGAACGGCACCGGCAGCGCCTGGATCAGGTAATGCCCGGCGCCATATTCCATGGTCCGTGGGCCGAGGAACGCCAGTTTGCTGCCCTGGGCGATGATCATCAGGCTCGGCTCGTAGATATGCGGACCACGGGCGACGTCGCAACTGGCGCGCAAAATCTGCACACCGGGCAGGCCGGTCTGGCTGTAGCCATCGCGCAGCGCCAGTGGCTCGATCAGCGAAACCAGCCGGGCATTGGCATCAAGATGACGGGTCAACTGCATCGAATAGGTCTTCGTAAAATTCACGGAAAAGGGGATGAAAACATCATCGCAGATCCGCTGGCCAATGCGATCGCCGAAACCCGCATGCCGGAGGATTAGGCATGAGACCCGGAGAAATCGTCATGGCCGTACCCGCGCCTGACGGCCAGAATTCACCGCCTCACTTGTCACTGTTTTTGCGAGGTAACCCCATGTACACCGCCATCGGCTATGCCGCCCAATCGGCCACCACTCCCCTCGCCCCGATGAAATTCGAACGCCGCAGCCCGCGCGCCGACGACGTGGCGATCGAAATTCTCTATTGCGGCGTCTGCCATTCCGACATCCATCAGGCACGCAACGAATGGGGCATCGCCGTTTATCCGCTGATGCCCGGCCATGAGATCGTCGGAAAAGTCACCGCTGTCGGTGCGAATGTCACCCGTCACAAGGTAGGCGATCTGGTCGGCGTCGGCTGCATGGTCGACTCCTGCCGCAGCTGTGAAGCCTGCCAGGCGAACCTCGAGCAATATTGCCTGGAAGGCCCGACCATGACTTACGCCACCCCGGACCGGGTCGATGGCAGCAATACCATGGGCGGTTATTCCGACAGCATCGTGGTCAGCGAACACTTCGTTGTGCGCATCCCCGAGAAACTCGCTCTGGCCAGCGCCGCACCGATTCTCTGCGCCGGTATCACCACTTACTCGCCGCTGAAGCACTACGGCGTCAAGGCCGGTGACAAGGTCGGGATTCTTGGCATGGGCGGCCTCGGCCACATGGGCATCAAGTTCGCCAAGGCCATGGGCGCCGAAGTCACGCTGTTCACCCGCTCGGCGAGCAAGGCTGAAGAAGGTCGCCGTCAGGGCGCTGATCACGTCATCGTCTCCACCGATGCCGAGCAGATGAAGGCCGCGGCCGGCTACTTCGACTTCCTGCTCGACACCATTCCGGTGCAACACGATTTGAACCCGTACCTCGACACCCTGCGTTTCGACGGCGTGCACATTCTGGTCGGCCTGATCGAGCCGGTGAACCCGCCCGTTCACGCCGGCAAACTGGTGATGAGCCGCCGCGTGCTGGCCGGTTCCTTGATCGGCGGTATCGCCGAGACCCAAGAAGTGCTGGATTTCTGCGCCGAGCACAACATCACCTGCGACATCGAAATGCTCGACATCCGCCAGATCAACGAAGCCTACGCGCGGATGATTGCCGGTGATGTGAAGTACCGCTTCGTCATCGACATGGCGACGCTGAAGGCTTAAACCTTCACGGCTTACACCTTCAAGCCCAGCTCCGCCGACAGCCGGGTTGTGACCCCTTTCAGCAGGGGAATCAACTCGGCCATTTTTTCCAGCGGCATGTACGGCACGGTGCTGGCGATACTGATTGCCGCGACGATGCCCTTGCTCGCATCACGAATCGGCGCCGCCACGCAGCGGATCGACGGTTCGTTGTCTTCCAGATCGAACGCGTAGCCACCGGCGACGTATTCGCCCATGCGCTGCTCAAGCTGTTCCCACGACTGCTGGGGATGCTGCGGCCAGAACTGACTTTTGCCCCCCGCCGGCAGGCTGATGTCGTACAGCCGCCGCCAATCCTGCGGCGAATCATCGAGCATCAAGGCCTTGCCGATCCCGGTGCGCACCAGCGGCATGCGATGGCCGACCCGCGAGCGCATTTCCGGCCCGTTGCGTCCGGGGTTCTTCAATAGATACAGCACTTCGTCGCCTTCGCGGATTCCGAGGTGCACGGTATCGCCGGTCAGCGCCGACAACTCATCCAGATACGGCCCGGCCAACGTCACCAGCGGCAACTCTTCGCGGGCCTGAAAGCCCAGTTCGATCAGTTTCGGCCCGAGCAGATAACCGATTTGCGGCACCACGCGCAGATAACGCTCGTCGACCAGACAGCTGGCCAGACGATGGGTAGTGCTGCGCGTGGTGCCGATCAGCCGGGCAATCTCCTTGAGATCACGCGCGCCACTGGCCACCGCCTGCACTACACCGAGGCCGCGCAGCAGCGTCTGGGTGCCGGTGGGCGCGGCGTCCTTGGTTTTTTCCGGGGCGTCTTCCTGCATATCCAGCCTTTTACCGTTGAGCGAAGGAACGGGCGGCATTATGGTCGCCCGACGCAGAGCACTACAACTCGATACGCTCGACCTTGCCCACCAGCAGCACGTAGGACAAGGCACCGACCAGCGCGAGCACGGCGATGTAGGTGATCGCCGGCGCGAACGAATCGCCGCTGGCGAGGAAGCCGATCACAATCGGCGTAGCAATCGCCGACAGGTTGCCGATGAAGTTGAACACGCCACCGGTCAGACCGAGCAACCGCGCCGGTGCCAGCGTCGACACCAGTGACCAGGTGATCGACGCCAGACCGTTGCCAAAAAATGCCAGGGCGAGGAAGGCAATCACCAGCGGCGTCGACTCGACAAAGTTGGCGCCGATGATCGAAGTCGAAATCAGCAGCCCGCCAATGATCGGCAGTTTGCGCGCGAAGCCCACGGTGTAGCCGCGCCGGATCAGGAAGTCGGAAAAGAATCCCGAGCACAACACGCCGACGAACGCGGCAAGAAATGGCAGCGATGCGAGCAGACCGGACTTGATGAAGTCCATGCCGCGATATTTCACCAGATAGGTCGGAAACCAGGTGAGGAAGAACCACAGCGTCGAGTTCAGGCAGAACTGGCCGAGGTAGATGCCCCACAACTTGCGCTTGCTGAGGACGATGCCCAGATCGGTCCAACTGAATTTGGCTTTGACCTTGGCCGCCTCGGCCTGGATATCGACCAGCCCGCCGCCTTCGCGGATCAGGTCGATTTCCGCCTGATTGGTGCCTTTGAAATCGCGCGGCTCGCGATACACCGCGTACCAGATCATTGCCCAGAGAATGCCCACCGCACCGGTGGCGACGAACACCATGTGCCAGCCGAATGCATGTTGCAGCCACGCCAGCACCGGGGTCAGGAAGGCCAGGCCGACAAACTGTCCGGAGGTGTAGAAACCGATCGCCGTGGCGCGCTCGCGCTCAGGAAACCAGGTGGTGACCACGCGGCTGTTGATCGGATAGGCGGGCGCCTCCAGCGCACCGACGGCCATGCGCAGCACAAACAGCGCGATGAAGCTGCTGACGAAACCGAGCATCACCGTGGCCACCGACCACAGCAGCAGCGCGACGCTGTAAAGGATGCGCGGCGGCACGCGATCGACCAGCCAGCCGCCGGGGATCTGCATGGCAGCGTAAGTCCAGCCGAAGGCGGAGAAGATCAGACCGACGTGAACCGGATCGATGCCCAGCTCACTGGTCAGCGCCGGCGCGGCAATCGACAGGTTGCTGCGGTCGAGGTAATTGATGACCACGGTGATGAACAGCAACACCATGATGAAAAATCGCTTGCGGCTAGGCGTGACTAAAGACGCCTGCCCGGAGAGGGTGTGCGTTTGCATGAGAGATGCCTCTTTTTATGTTTGTTGAGGTCATGACGCAGATCTCCTCTCCCTCGGAGAACTGATCGTTCCCACGCTCCGCGTGGGAATGCAGCCCGGGACGCTCCGCGTCCCAGCAGCGGACGCAGAGCGTCCATTGAGGCATTCCCACGCAGAGCGTGGGAACGATCTGATGCTAGCGAGTCAGAGACTCACCACTCGGCAAAGCTGCCATCGGCATGACGCCAGATCGGGTTGCGCCAGCGGTGGCCGACGGCGGCACGCTCGATCACGTATTCCTCGTTGATCTCGATGCCCAGCCCCGGGCCGTTCGGGATCTTGACGAAGCCTTGGTCGTAGTCGAAGACGCGCGGATCCTTCACATAGTCGAGCAAGTCGTTGCTCTCGTTGTAATGGATGCCCAGGCTCTGCTCCTGGATAAACGCGTTGTAACAAGCCGCGTCGAGTTGCAAACACGCCGCCAGGGCGATCGGTCCCAGCGGGCAATGCAGCGCCAGCGCGACGTCGTAGGCTTCGGCCATGTTGGCGATCTTGCGGGTTTCGGTGATGCCGCCAGCGTGGGAAGCATCCGGCTGGATAATGTCGACGTAGCCTTCGCTCAACACCCGTTTAAAGTCCCAACGCGAGAACAGCCGCTCGCCGAGGGCAATCGGCGTGCTGGTCAGCGGCGCCAGTTCTTTCAGCGCTTCGTAGTTTTCGCTGAGCACCGGTTCTTCGATGAACATCAGTTTGTACGGGTCGAGCTCCTTCATCAGCACCTTGGCCATCGGCTTGTGCACGCGGCCGTGGAAGTCGACGCCGATACCGACGTTCGGCCCCACCGCATCACGTACGGCGGCAACGTTGGCCAGGGCGAGGTCGACTTTCTCGAAGGTGTCGAGGAACTGCAGTTCTTCGGTGCCGTTCATTTTCACCGCCGTGAAACCACGGCTCACCGCTTCTTTCGCCGCACGCGCGGTGTCGGCCGGACGGTCGCCGCCGATCCACGAATAGACACGAATCTTGTCGCGCACCTGGCCACCGAGCAGATCGCTGACCGACACGCCGAGGGCCTTGCCCTTGATGTCCCACAGCGCTTGGTCGATACCGGCCAGCGCGCTCATGTGAATCGCGCCGCCACGGTAGAAGCCGCCGCGATAGAGCACGGTCCAGATGTCTTCAATATTGCGTGGGTCTTTGCCGATCAGGTAGTCGGACAATTCTTCCACCGCAGCAGCTACGGTATGGGCGCGCCCTTCAACCACAGGCTCGCCCCAACCGGTCACGCCCTCGTCGGTTTCGACCTTGAGGAAGCACCACCGCGGCGGAACGATGAAGGTCGTGAGTTTGGTGATTTTCATCTCTGCTCTCTTTTGTAAATGCAGCTTTTATTAGATGCAGCGCACACAGCGCCCAAAAATTCTTAACGCAGGGCTTTCCAGGCAGCCACGTAGGCCTTGGCATTGACCGCCACCTGCTCGGGCGTCATGCCCGGTTTGAACAGGCCGGAACCGAGACCGAAACCTTTCACACCGGCGTCGATAAAGGCCTGCATGTTGTCCGGCGTAATGCCGCCGACCGGCGCCAGCACCGTGCCGGCTGGCAACACCGCGAGCCAGGCCTTGACGACCGCCGGGCTCATTTGCTCGGCCGGAAACAGCTTGAGAATGTCCGCGCCCTCGGCCAATGCGGCGAAGGCTTCGGTCGGCGTGGCCACGCCCGGCGACAGGAACAGCCCCGCCGCTTTCGCCGCGCGCAACACCTTGGCATCGCTGTGCGGCATGACGATCACTTGGCCGCCAGCCGCTTTGACCTGCTCGACCTGCTCGGGGCTGAGCACCGTGCCGGCACCGATCAGGCAATCGGCGGGCAGCGCATCACGCAGGATGCGGATACTTTCGTACGGCGATGGGGAATTGAGCGGTACTTCGATGACGCGAAATCCGGCGGAATACAGGACTTCACCGACAGCCGCCGCTTCCTGCGGTTGCAGGCCACGCAGAATCGCGATCAGACCGTTTTGTGCCAGTGCTTGCTTGAGCATGTCAGGCCTCCAGTCAAAGTTAACGGGATGAGAAATCTATGAGTCCGGCGGCGCGCGCCAGTTGCCACAGGCCACGCTCGGTGGCCTGCTCGGCCAGCGTCACCTGAGCAAAGCCGCAGGCATTGAGGGCACGGCGATATCGCGTGCACAATTGCGCGTTGCCGATGAGCACGATCGATGGAAGATTCGCTTGATTGCGCCGGCGCCACTGCACATTGGCGAGTGCGGCCAGCTCATGGCCGATCATCAGGCCGGAGAGATAATCCGCTTGAGCAGTCGGGCTCAGTTCGCCGGTAAGACCGAGGGTACGGGCGCTGAACAAGGTCGACAGCACACCGAGCTCGGCATCCGCCGAAAGCGCGATCTGCACGCCGCGATCAAACGCCTGCGCATCGAAGGTCGCGCTCGGTTGTTGGGTACGACCGAGGATGCTGTGCTCGCTGAGCACGGCAAACACTTCGCCGGTCATGAAGGTGTCGAAATGAGTGATGCGGCCATCGACCACTTCCACCCATTTCGAGTGGCTGCCGGGCAGGCCGATCAGCAGATCGTTACCCGCCTCGGCCGGTAGACTTTGCAGCACGCCGAGGACTTGGGTTTCTTCGCCACGCATCACGTTGGGAAGTCGCGAGCGCTGGATTACGCCAGGGACAATATGCACCGGCGTGCCGCGCAGGCTGAGAACAGTTTGTAGGGAATTTCCGAGATGGGCGACGTCGGCCGGCGTCTCGCAGTAAGCCGCCTCGCGCCAGCCCTGTGCACTGCCGACCATGCCGCAAGCGATTACCGGCAGATCCGGCTGCGCATCGAGCCAGTCACCACAGGCTTCGTCGAAGGCCAGTTCAAAACCATCGGCGCATTCACGGCCGTGGATGATTCGCGGGGTCTTGGGCAACTGCATGATCCCGGACGACAGCGCACGCTGCTCCAGCACCACACCGTCCGCCGCGAGTTTGTAAGCACGTAATGAGGTCGTCCCCCAATCGAGCGCGATCAATTGCGCCTGCATCGCTTCACCTGTTTTGTTTTTGGCAGTGAGTGCGATGGACTATAAACCCGAGGGACGGGAAATCTCAATATATAAATATCGATCCCATATTTTGGGACGAGAAATCGCCCCGCTTTGGACTTGATGGGTGGATGGCTCAGTTGCGTTAGAGCATCGGTCGATGACCTAGGGAACCGAAACTCTCACGTGACTCATCGAGCGCCCCCGACTCAGTATTTATTGACTTCTCTCATGAGATCTTTAACTGGAATCTTCATGACCTCCGATAAATAGACCTTGTAGGAGTAAGAGTTGATTCGGACTTTACAAGCTAGCGACTGTTGCCGAGCCAGCAAGGCCTTTAATTCATTGCTGCTCATTAGCGTATAACTTGTTGAATCCTTAACCTTGTAAAACATCAGATCCGCTTTGAATACCAGTCCGTCCCCTGACTTAACCGGCTCAACCCAGCCCTCGCCATATTCCTTCAGATCTTGCGGCATTGAGAAATCTGTTTTCTGGTCGAAGGAACAGAGCAGAGATTGGCTTATTTTCGATTTGAATAATTGCTCCACGTCGACATCAGAAGAGAACGTGACTGGGTAAACATTTCGATTGAGATAGCGCTCCACATTCATATATTCAATATGTGCAATCGGCCGCCCATGACTGACGGCGCATGACGCACATACCAAAAACATTGAAATCAGTAAAGATTTACGCACATTTCCTCCCTTTGAAGTGCTGTATCACTGACTGCATCAGAATATCCCTCGCTGACACTCCGCCACCTAATACGGCAATGTAGATAGCCCAGGCATCGGCATGGTTCACATCTACCCGGCCGTTCATATTCGGGCCGCTTGTCATGTCCCACTGCTCTCCAAAATCCGCCACGAGATCAGAAAAATTCCAGTCTTTGGCATCCGCTCTTACATTCACCCAATATTCAGCCTTGGGAGTAGGCTCTTTTTGATAAATATTTGATATGCCCCATACGATCTGACCCTCTCCGACGGGGTCCAGCGTAACCAATACCGGGATTCGATAGCCTCTGTCTGCCAGCACTTTAGACAAGTGAGCTCCATTCCAGCCTCCCAGGCTATGCCCGATAATGTAGACCGGAGTGGTCAGATCGGGAATTTTCGCCAACACATTTGCATTAAGTCCCTCATCACTGGTGAAGGCGTTATAACCGATGTGGTGTGCGTCGTAGGTATCAGGGCAAAGGCCTTCAGCGTCCATATTCTTGATGAATATTTTCAGTGCCTCAGCCACATTATTGTTCGGTCCCGTTCCGTAATAACTCTCCTTGTCTCCCGCCCCTCCGACGAAAAATAAAACAATTTTTTTCGGGCTAACCGTAGCCTGCTTTACGGTCCCGTCGGTTTTACATGTTAATTCGTGTGTCACGACCAGTCTTTGACAGCCTTTCAATTGCGAATTTTCAGCGGCCATAGCTTCTTACTCTACGAACAATTTGATGGATTCAGGCAGGTGCGAGCTCACCGTGTGAGTGAAACCCTTGCCATCGGTAACGCCGTGTTCGACGCGTCCATCACCGCGTTGAATCGCGTAGGGATGATTCGGCATGGGCTCTCCTGTGATCTCATTGATTACTTGCATCCGGTCGTTGAAATGCACCGGCATCGGCAACAGCCCGCTAAATGCGGCCCCTCCCCCACTTTGGCCGATGATCACCGTGCCCGAGCCACCGATCACGACATTGCCATGCCCACCAGTGCTATCGAGCATCGCGGCATTCAGGCCGTTAATGAAAACAGTGCCGGAGACCGCTCCGGTGATAGGGCTGCCACACGCTGATTTATCGGTCATGCGTGCAGCAGCGAGGCCGTCGAAGAATACGTTCGGCGAGCCGGAGACAATCGGGTTGGTGCCGTGACCTGGCAGTGGGCAGGCGGTTGGGTCGGTGACGCGAGCTGCGGGTTTACCACTCAATTCAAAGCTCCTTGCTTAAGGGGTGCCGGGGATGGCTGATAGATGTCGATGTCGGTCGCGGCAAAGCGCCAGCGATTGTCGACCGGGTCGAACAGAGCATGACAATGCTCACGGCTTTCAGGTGCTGTCGCGGTTTGTATGGCACGCCAGGCTTCGTTGGCTTGCCAACTCAACTCGGCAGGCGTTGCATCATCAAGTTCGTTGAGCCAGGCGTTGTAGTTACGCAGGTGATTGCGCTCGAAAGTCGATTGCAGCAAGTCGCCCATTTCCACGCCAAGGTCCAGATGATGCCTGGAGGTCCAGCGCCCTACTTCGGAGTAGACGTGCCAGCCCATCGGGATCAACGCACCGTTTTTCAACAGAGAATGACCGGCGAGAGCGACGAAGCCGCAACTGACGTGCAGCATCAGCCAGCCTTGATGGGCGTCGATAATCGCTGTGGGATCAAAGGTTCTCAGCGCTACCACACGGTATTCGCCGAGGCCGGCGCTGCGCGACATCAACTCGGCGTCGAGCCGCGACACGAAAGCCCGTATAGCCAGGCCGCCAGTGCGCTGGGCCATGCAGAGAATTTCGACAGCCTGTCGATTCGGGTCGTCAGAAGAGCCGGTGGTTTTCACCAGACCATACAGACGCATGGACGCCTGCAGTCCACTCATAGCTGGTCACTCATTGACGCAGCGAGGGCTCCACAGGCGCGGAGAAATTTTGCCAGATGCATTGCAGGTGTCGTCCGTGAGCGCGCAAAAATGGCGCAAAGAATGCCGGACTAGAGCGGTGGCGACAACTGAATCAGCAGTAGATCGCCATCATTGTGCTCAGCCCTCGGCAAATTCGCGCAACACCTTGCCATCCATGCGATACCGCACCCATTCCTCCTGCGGTTGCGCACCGAGCGACTTGTAGAATTCGATGGCTGGGGTGTTCCATTCCAGCACGCTCCATTCGAAGCGGCCGCAGTCGTTGGCGCAGGCGATTTTCGCCAGGTGGCGCAGCAGGGTTTTGCCGGCGCCGCCGCCTCGTTGTTCGGGGGTGATATAGAGGTCTTCGAGGTACAGGCAATTGCTGCCCAGCCACGTTGAATAACTGAAGAAGAACACCGCGAAGCCGATCGGCGAGCCGTCGCGCAGGCAGATCAGGCCGTGGGCGGTGGCGCCTTCGCCGAACAGGCTGCGCTCGATGTCGGCGACGCTGGCGATGACTTCGTGACGGGCCTTTTCGAAATCTGCCAGTTCGGTGATAAAGGCGAGGATTTGCGGCGCATCGCTGGGGGTCGCCGGGCGGATTTCGATCGTCATGGAGGGGCCTTGTCTGCAAATTAAAGCGCCATACTAAGGCGCGCAGCTGCGCTCGTCACATGCCAGACAACGATTGATGCAGGTTCACCACCAACATTGCAGTGCCCTTGTGGGAGCGAGCTTGCTCGCGAAAGCGGTGGATCGGGCGCCATCGGTTGCGCCTGACCGGACGCCTTCG